>NZ_QAJD01000033.1:0-2232 GCF_003061465.1 Aeromonas sp. HMWF017 | reverse complement strand
GGGGCAATGACGTCTTCTATCTGCAATTGGGCAGTACGTTCGAATAATGCCGAAATGATGCCAATTTGTTAACTCTGATTGAGGGTGTTCAATTAATTTTCAAAAAATACCAGTCTGTTTAATTGGTTACGATTTTGTGGTGAATAAGTAAACAGGGTTTGGATTTTAATTAGTCGTTAAAACTTATATAGTGGGGAGCACCCTACGGGGTGTCCCGCAAGGACGATCGCCGCGAGCGTGGGCGAACCCCAAAAAAAGACCAAAGAGGAATTAGTCGTGCTTGAAACATACCGTAAACACGTCGCAGAACGTGCCGCCGAGGGCGTGGTTGCCAAACCTCTGGATGCAGAGCAGGTCGCCGCCCTGGTTGAGCTGCTCAAGAACCCGCCCGCTGGCGAAGAAGACTTTCTGAAAGAGCTGTTGTCCTCCCGTATTCCCCCCGGTGTTGATGAAGCGGCCTATGTCAAAGCCGGTTTCCTCACCGCCGTCGCCAAGGGCGAAGCCCAATCTCCCATCCTGACTGCCGCCGAAGCTGTTGAGCTGCTGGGCACTATGCAGGGTGGTTACAACATTCAACCGCTGATCGACCTGCTGGATCATGCCACTCTGGCGCCGCTTGCCGCCAAGGGGCTCTCCCACACCCTGCTGATGTTTGACTCTTTCCACGACGTGGAAGAGAAGGCCAAGGCGGGCAATGTCCACGCCAAACAGGTGATGCAGTCCTGGGCTGATGCCGAGTGGTTCCTCTCTCGCCCGGAGCTGGCCGAGAAGATCACTGTCACCGTGTTCAAGGTGACCGGCGAAACCAACACCGACGACCTCTCTCCGGCACCGGACGCCTGGTCCCGCCCGGACATTCCGCTGCACGCGCTGGCGATGCTGAAAAACGCCCGTCCCGGCATTACTCCGGACAAGGATGGCGCCGTCGGTCCCATCAAGACCATCGATGCCCTGAAAGAGAAAGGCTTCCCGCTGGCTTATGTGGGTGACGTGGTCGGTACTGGCTCTTCCCGTAAATCCGCCACCAACTCGGTGCTCTGGTTCATGGGCGACGACATTCCGTTCGTGCCGAACAAGCGCGCTGGCGGTGTCTGTCTGGGTGGCAAGATTGCCCCGATCTTCTTCAACACCATGGAAGATGCCGGCGCTCTGCCCATCGAGGTGGATGTCTCCAAGCTGGAGATGGGCGATGTGATCGATATCTACCCCTATGCCGGCAAGATCTGCAAACACGGCACCGAACAGGTGCTGGCGCAGTTTGAACTGAAAACCGACGTGCTGATCGACGAAGTGCGCGCCGGTGGCCGTATCCCGCTGATCATCGGTCGCGGCCTGACTGACAAGGCCCGCGAGGCGCTGGGTCTGCCGTTCTCCACCGTATTCCGTCGCCCGCAGCCGGTGGCCGATACCGGCAAAGGCTTCACCCTGGCCCAGAAGATGGTCGGCAAGGCGTGCGGCGTGAAGGGCATTCGCCCCGGCACCTACTGCGAGCCCAAGATGACCACGGTCGGCTCCCAGGACACCACGGGCCCGATGACCCGCGACGAGCTGAAAGACCTGGCCTGCCTCGGCTTCTCCGCCGATCTGACCATGCAGTCCTTCTGCCATACCGCAGCCTATCCCAAGCCCATCGACGTACAGACTCACCATACCCTGCCGGACTTCATCATGAATCGCGGCGGTGTCTCTCTGCGTCCGGGTGATGGCGTCATCCACTCCTGGCTGAACCGCATGCTGCTGCCGGATACCGTGGGTACCGGTGGTGACTCCCACACCCGTTTCCCCATCGGTATCTCCTTCCCGGCGGGCTCTGGCCTCGTAGCCTTTGCCGCCGCCACCGGCGTGATGCCGCTGGATATGCCGGAATCTGTGCTGGTGCGCTTCACGGGCGAACTGCAACCGGGCATCACCTTGCGTGATCTGGTTCATGCCATCCCCTACGCCGCCATCCAGAAAGGGCTGCTGACGGTCGAGAAAGCGGGCAAGAAGAACATCTTCTCCGGCCGCATCCTCGAGATCGAAGGTCTGCCGACCCTGAAGGTGGAACAAGCCTTCGAGCTGGCTGACGCCAGCGCCGAGCGCTCCGCTGCCGGTTGCACCATCAAGCTGGATAAAGAGCCGATCATCGAGTATCTGAAGTCCAACATCGTGATGCTGAAATGGATGCTCTCCGAAGGCTACGGCGATGTACGCACCATCACCCGTCGCATCAAGGGGATGGAAGAGTGGCTG
>NZ_QAJD01000170.1:40028-75844 GCF_003061465.1 Aeromonas sp. HMWF017 | reverse complement strand
CTCGAAATCCTCGAACTTGTAGTCGAAGATGGAGTCAGGTTTGCGCTTGATCACCAGGGTCGGCAGCGGGCGCGGCTCGCGGGAAAGCTGCAGCGCAGTCTGCTCCATGTGGTTGGAGTAGAGGTGCACATCACCACCGGTCCAGACGAAGTCACCCACTTCCAGATTGCACTGCTGGGCCATCATATGGGTCAGCAGGGCATAGCTGGCGATGTTGAACGGCAAGCCGAGGAACACGTCACAGCTGCGCTGGTAGAGCTGGCAGGAGAGCTTGCCGTCCGCCACATAGAACTGGAAGAAGGCGTGGCAGGGAGCCAGCGCCATCTTGTCCAGTTCACCCACGTTCCAGGCGGATACGATGATGCGGCGCGAATCCGGGTTGTGCTTGATGTCATCCACCGCCTTCTGGATCTGGTCGATGACAGACCCGTCAGCGGCAGGCCAGGAGCGCCACTGAGCGCCGTAAACCGGCCCCAAATCGCCATTTTCATCGGCCCACTCATCCCAGATGCTGACGCCATTTTCCTTCAGATAGGCGGTATTGGTATCGCCATTGAGGAACCAGAGCAGCTCGTGAATGATGGAGCGCAGGTGGCACTTCTTGGTGGTGACCAGCGGAAAACCCTCCGCCAGATTGAAGCGCATCTGATGGCCGAACAGGGAGACAGTACCGGTGCCGGTACGGTCTGACTTGACGGTGCCCTCATCGAGGATTTTCTGCATCAGGTCGAGATAAGCTCGCATTATTTCGCCTCCTTCACGGCATTACCGAACAACTGCGGACGCTTGTAGGCGGCCCAAATCATCAGGGCACCGGCGATAATCATCGGAGTGGAGAGGATCTGGCCCATGCTGATCTCCTGGAAGTAGAGACCAAGCTGGCTGTCCGGCTGGCGCACAAACTCCACCAGGAAGCGGAACAGGCCGTAGAACAGCAGGAACATGCCGGAGATGGCGCCGCGCGGCGGATTCTTGCGCCAGAACAGGTTAAGGATGATGAACAGCACCACCCCTTCCAGCGCGAACTGGTAAAGCTGGGAGGGATGACGCGGCTCGGGGCCAGCCTCCGGGAAGATGATGGCCCAGGGCACATCGGTAACCCGGCCCCACAGCTCGCCGTTGAGGAAGTTGCCGATCCGGCCAACGCCGAGACCAAACGGAATGAGCGGTGCCACAAAGTCGGCCACGGTGAAGAAGTGGCGCTTGGTCTTGTGGGCAAACCAGATCATCGCGGTGATTACCCCGATCAGACCACCGTGGAACGACATACCGCCGGTCCAGATCTTGAACAGGTAGGTGGGATCCGCGAGGAAGAGATCGAAGTTGTAGAACAGCACGTAACCGACACGGCCACCGAGGATCACCCCGAGGAAACCGTAAAACAGCAGATCCGACACTTCGTTGCGGGTCCAGCCGCTGTTCGGTGCATCGGCGCGACGGCCAGCCAGCCACATGGCAAAAGCGAAACCGAACAGGTACATGAGACCATACCAGCGTACCGATAGTGGTCCCAAACTGAATGCTACGGGATCAATCTGCGAGAAAACCCAATATCCATCGTGCTGCATATGCGGCCCCAGTCAAAATAAAAGCCGCATTTTCCGATCATTCGTCAGCAGGGACAAGGCATGATTATCAATCACTCTGTTTCGATTTATGACCGGCTCGCAGCAAACCGCCCAAACCATGCTCCTCCAGATAGCGGGCAAACAGGCCGCGCAGCACGTGGGGATTGTCATGCTTGAGGCCATCGGCCATCAGTTCGGTCAACTCGCTCAGGGTGGATTGACGCAGCACGTACTTGATCCGGGCGATGTTGTGGGTGTTCATACTGAAGCGGCGATAGCCCATGGCCAGCAGCAGCAGTACACCGACCGGATCACCGGCCAGCTCGCCACAGACCGACACCGGCTTCTGATAGCGGTGGGAGGCATCAACCAGCTGTTGCAAGGCGCGGATCACCGCAGGATGGAAGGCGTCGTAGATGTTGGCAACCCGGGAGTTGTTGCGATCCACCGCCAGCAGGTACTGGGTCAGGTCATTGCTGCCCACCGACCAGAAGTCGATGAGCGGCGCCATCTCCGGCAAGATAAAGAGGGCTGAGGGCACCTCGATCATCACCCCGAGGCTGGGATAGCGGATCACCGCATCGCGGCTCGCCGCCTCTTCCGACACCTCTCGCCACGCCTGATCCAGCAGACGACGGGAGGCCTTGATTTCGCTGACGCTGCTGATCATCGGCAGCATGATGGCCAGATTGTCCAGCCCTTCACTAGCCCGCAGCATCGCCTTGAGCTGCACCAGAAACAGTTCGGGATGATCCAGGGTGATCCGGATCCCCCGCCAGCCAAGGAAGGGGTTTTCCTCGACGATGGGGAAATAGGGTAACGGCTTGTCGCCGCCCACATCCAGCGTCCGCATGCAGACCGGCCGGTTGCGGTAGGTCTCCAGAATGCCGCGATAGCGGGCAGTCTGTTCCCACTCGGAGGGGAAGCTCTCCTGCAGCATGAAGGGGATCTCGGTGCGATAGAGACCGACACCGTCCGCCAGCTGATTGAGGGAGATCTCGGTATCGGCACTGAGACCGGCGTTGAGCAGCAGGGAGACCTTGGTGCCGTCGGCCGTCTCGGATGGCAGGTTATCGACGCTGCGCACCAGGGTATCGAGCGCCCGCTCTTCGCTCAGCAGCTGACGATACTCGGTCAGGATCACCTGATTGGGTTCGATGAAGAGATCGCCGCTGTAGCCATCGACGACCAGCATGCGACCACCGATGTCGCCGAGGGGCAGATCGACCCCCATGATGGCAGCCACCCCCATGGCGCGGGCCAGAATGGCGGCGTGGGAGTTGGTCCCCCCCTTGAGCGAGACCACCCCGGTCAGATACTCGCGGGGCACTTCCGCCAGAATGGTGGCGGTCACCTCGTCGGCAACCAGCACCACCGGCTCGCCGATGGAAATATGCTCCGGTTCATTCTGCACCAGTCGGCTGATCAGCCGCTGGGCAATATCCTTCACGTCGGTGGAACGCTCCTGCAGGTAAGGATCCTTCATCCCCTTAAACTGCTCGATCAAGCGATCGCTGATGAGCTTGACCGCAGATACCGCAGTCCAGTGCTCCTTGCTCACCTTGTTGCGAATGGGCTTGATATAGCCGGGATCGCTGAGCAGATGGAGATAGATATCGAAGATCGCCACCGAATCCTGGCTGTAGCTCTCGCGAAAACGCAGCGCCAAACTCTCCAAGTCGTGACGCACCTCCTCAACCGCCAGCTCCAGCCGCGCCAGCTGGCTGGCATGGTCTTCATCCTTGCGCGGGGTAATGGACGAGAGCGCCTTGCGGGGCCGCCACACCCAGGCCTTGGCCATGGCGATACCGCTGGCACCGGCAATACCGCGCAGCGGCTTGCTCCAGTCGGTCTTCTGCAACCACCCCTTGGCCTGCGCCTGGGCAATCCGCGCCGCCAGCTGGGCCGCCAGGGTGACCATGAAGGACTCTTCCCCCTCATCGAAGCGGCGACTCTCCTTCTGCTGCACCACCAGAATGCCGACCACCTGACGCTGATGCATGATGGGAGCGCCGAGGAAGGAGCGGAACGCCTCTTCGGCCACATCGGGCAGGAATTTGAAACTGGGATGCGCGGGGGCATCAGCCAGGTTGATCAGCTCTTCCCGCTGACCCACCAGACCGACGATGCCCTGCTCGTAGGGCAGGGTCACCTTGCCGACTGCGGACGGGGCCAAGCCGTCGGTAGCCGCCAGGCGATAGCGGCGCACCTCGGGTTCCGAGACATAGACAGAGCAGCAGTCCACTGCCATGGCGTGCCGGGTCTGGCTCACCAATGCCTGCAAGGCCTGCTCGAGGGTATTGGCCTCGGCCATGCTCTCGACGATACGTCTCAGTTCCGTTAACAACTAATCTGTGCTCCTTAACGGGCGCGATTGCGTCGCCCATCCTTCTTGTTGACCTGCACTGCCGGCACTGGCATCGCCAGCGGGGCAAACTCTTTCATGACCCGGCGGTAAACCTCCCGCTTGAACGAGACGACCTGACGCACCGGGTACCAGAAGCTGACCCAACGCCAGTCGTCAAATTCGGGATGGCCATGACAGCCGAACTGGATCCGCGACTCCTTGCCCGAATTCAGCTGTAACAGGAACCATTTTTGTTTTTGGCCAATACAGACCGGTGAACTGTCCCAGCGGACAAGACGTTTGGGTAAACGGTACTTTAGCCAGTTACGACTGGTGGCCATGATGGTCACATCTTCGGGCTTGAGGCCAATCTCCTCATACAGCTCTCGATACATGGCCTGCTCTGGCGTTTCACCATCATCAACCCCCCCCTGCGGAAACTGCCAGGAGTGCTGCCCATAGCGTTTAGCCCACAACACTTGTCCTTCACGGTTACAGATCACGATACCGACATTGGGACGAAATCCGTCGCCATCAATCACGTGATCACCTTATAAAGGCTGAATCTATAAGGAGATTGTTCCACATTCACTCCGTGGCAGCAAACAAGGAGTGAATCCCCTGTTTCATGAATAACTTTCGATTTCAAACATACTTATAAACAAATCCAAGGATCCGCGCCCCCAAGTTGCCCACCCAGGCTGTGCATAAAGCTGTTAGCAAACGGGTATATACAGTACTTTTTAACTGTACGCGAAAAGTGCCCCTCCGTATCACCACGCGACATAAAATATAAAAAATCATTATTTTTTATAAACTTGAGATAAGACAACTGGATCTAGATCCATGTTCCCCCAAGAGTCAGATCCATGATCCGGATTGTGAACAAGTTCAACTGCTCAAAGATCCACCGCGGCGAAATTATCCACAGGAGTGGCACAATATCTACCCCGTTTACCCTGTAAAAATGGGGTGGCATTCACAATTTTTTGTAACATATCAGCGACTCCAACCACTTTCATCCACTTATCCAAGATTTCTGTGGATAACTGTGTGTAACATCATGCACAAACCCTTGGACAACTATTTCGAGGTCAAACCAGACCAGGATCACTACTCGATAAAATAGACAAAATCCTTTAAAATCATAGTGATGAGCTGATATCCCCCAAATTCTCTGCATTTGATCTTATCCACTCAGGATCGGTTATAAAAACAGCGATCCTTCTCGGGATCCTCCCCTGTTAGAATATGGCGAGCAAGATGGAGCCAACTATGCCAAGCAATCCCCAATCCGAGCAGGAGTTATTGAGCCGCGCCTATGCCATGGCCGGCTTCACGCTGGCGCAGCTGGCCGCCGAGGCTGGCGTCGCTGTGCCCAAAGACCTGCGCCGTGACAAGGGGTGGGTCGGTCAGTTGATCGAGCTGCAACTGGGAGCCAGCGCAGGGAGCAAGCCGGAGCAGGACTTCCCGGAACTGGGGATCGAACTCAAGACGATCCCCGTGGATCCTCAAGGCAAACCGCTGGAGACCACCTTCGTCTGCGTTGCCCCGCTGATCGGCGTCAGCGGCCAGCGCTGGGAGGAGTCCAACGTGCGCAACAAGCTCTCCCGGGTGCTCTGGATCCCGGTGGAAGGCAGTCGCGAGATCCCGGTTGGCGAGCGGCGAGTCGGCATGCCACTGATATGGAGCCCGAATGAAGAGGAAGATCGGCTACTGCGTCAGGACTGGGAGGAGCTAATGGACATGATAGTGCTGGGAGAAGTGGAGCAGATCAGCGCACGCCACGGCCAGGTGATGCAACTGCGGCCCAAGGCGGCCAACAACAAGGCGCTGACTCGCGCCATCGGCCGCGATGGTCAACCCATCATGACCCTGCCCCGCGGCTTCTATCTCAAGATCGACTTCACCCACAGTTTGCTGCAACGCTATTTTGCCTTGCCGACTTGATCTGTCTTATCAACATCTTTGTCATATGGTGGTATAAAAATAGACAGGAGCCATTTTTAACTCACAGACAAGGAGGCGTCATGCCACTGATCAAACAGTTTTTGAAGTCCAAGCCCGAGGTCAAGGTGACCTTTGCCGTAGAGAAAGAGGCAGCAGCAGGGGCGGAACAGGTGATGCTGATCGGCGAGTTCACCCAGTGGCAACCGGTCGAGCTGAAACGCATGAAGAGCGGCGAGTTCAAAGCTACCCTCAATCTGCCGACCGACGGCCCGGGGTACTTCGAATATTGCTACCAGCTCATCACACCGGCAGGGGAAACCCTCTACGAGAATGACTGGGCAGCGGATGACTATGTGCCAGGCCCCTTCGGGCGAGACAACTCGGTAGTTCGGGTCATCCAGTAACGGCTCCCAGATAGCCAATAGACGGATACAAAAAAGGCTCGCCATTGGCGAGCCTTTTCACTACCTGTCGAGCTATTTGCCGACATACCGACACCAATTCGAATCGAATTAGTTGAGCTTCTCTTTGATACGAGCAGCTTTGCCGGACAGGTTGCGCAGGTAGTACAGTTTGGCGCGGCGAACATCACCACGACGCTTCAGTTCTACACTGTGGATCAGCGGAGAGTGAGTCTGGAATACACGCTCAACACCTTCGCCGTTGGAGATCTTGCGAACGGTGAAAGCAGAGTGCAGACCGCGGTTACGCTTGGCAATAACGATGCCTTCGAAAGCCTGCAGACGCTCTTTACCACCTTCTTTAACACGAACTTGAACACGTACAGTGTCGCCCTGGGCAAAAGCCGGGATGTCGGTACGCAGTTGCTCTTGTTCAAGCTGCTGAATAATCTTGCTCATTGTCTTTCCTTACCTAGGATAAACTGAAAACTCTACTTAACGCTGTCACGCACTTCGCGGACATACTCGGCAAGAAGTGATTCTTGCTCGTCAGTCAGAGCTAGGTTGTTAATAAGTTCCGGCCTTCTTTGCCAGGTCCGTCCGAGCGATTGCTTGAGACGCCAGCGTCGAATCACTTCGTGATTGCCGCTTGTCAGCGCCTCGGGCACCGCCAATCCATCCAACACCTCCGGCCGAGTATAGTGGGGATGATCCAGCAAGCCATCCGTGAAGGAGTCTTGCTCGGCACTGGCCTGATCACCCAAAACCCCCGGGACCAGACGCGAAACCGCATCGATCAGGGTCATGGCAGGCAACTCGCCACCACTTAACACGTAATCCCCGATAGACCACTCTTCGTCGACTTCGGTTTGTATCACGCGTTCATCGATACCTTCGTATCGACCGGCTACCAGAATCAGTTTCTGATTCGTCGCCAACTCGGTTACGCCCGCTTGAGTCAGCTTGCGTCCCTGAGGAGAGAGATAGATGACTTTCGCCCCGTCTCCCGCCGCTTGCTTGGCTGCATGAATCGCGTCACGCAGCGGCTGAACCATCATTAACATGCCGGGCCCACCACCATAAGGACGATCATCGACCGTACGGTGTTTGTCGTGGGTAAACTCCCGGGGGTTCCAGCACTCAATCTGCAGCAGGCCACTCTTGACGGCCCGACCCGTTACCCCGTGCTCGGTAATGGCTCGGAACATTTCAGGGAAGAGGCTAATGACCCCAATCCACATAAGAAACCTCCGGCACCCGTGTTAGCGCGGGAAACTAGAAACCAGGATCCCAATCAACTTCGATTGTTCGAGCAGTCAGATCAATATTCTTGATCACCTGCTCTTCCAGGAACGGAATCAACCGCTCCTTTGCACCAAAGGCATCTTTTACATTGGCCTCAACCACCAACACATCGTTGGAGCCGGTTTCCATCAATTCGGTCACCTTGCCCAAGTCGTATCCCTTGGTGGTCACCACGGAGCAACCAATCAGGTCACGCCAGTAGAACTCACCTTCAGGCAACGCAGGCAACAGATCGGCGGGTACGCCAATCTCGACATTGATCAATGCCAGGGCATCTTCGCGCACATCGATACCATCGAGTTTGCAAATCAGACCCTTGTTGTGACGTTTCCAGGATGAAACCCGAATTTCACGCCACGCCCCGTTCTGATTAATCAGCCAGGGGTTGTAATCGAAAATCGCTTCGGCAACATCGGTGAAGGAGTTCACTTTAAGCCAGCCCTTGATGCCATAAACGGTACCCAGGGTGCCCAGAACTACAGGTTTTTCCACCTTAACTCCTTACCGTTGGGCTGATTAAGCAGCTTTTTTAGCGTCTTTGATCAGCTTGGCAACGCGGTCAGAAACAGCGGCACCAGTAGCAACCCAATGCTCGATACGAGCCAGGTCCAGGTTCAGCTTTTCAGCTTGACCAGCAGCAACCGGGTTGAAGAAACCAACGCGCTCGATGAAGCGACCGTCACGGGCGCAACGGCTGTCAGAAACTACTACCTGGTAGAACGGACGCTTTTTCGCGCCACCACGTTGTAAACGAATGGTTACCATATCGTCCTCATTAACATCTAATGAACAAGGCCCGCAAACACGCGGACCCTAGCTTAAAATAAGCCGCGTAATTCTACTTGGATTCGTAATAATTGCAACCAAGCCAGCCATTTTTTGCGCAGAGCGGCAATGAAAAGGGGCCTGCCGCAGCAGGCCCCCATCAACACGCAGGCCGGATCAGAAGGGGCCGCCACCGAACCCGGGGGGCATCATGTTCTTCATCTGGCTCATCATCTTGCGCATGCCGCCCTTGCCGGACATTTTCTTCATCATGCGCTGCATCTCGGTGAACTGCTTGAGCAGCTTGTTCACATCCTGCACCTGCATGCCGGAACCTGCGGCGATACGGCGTTTGCGGGACCCCTTGATGAGATCGGGATGGGCGCGCTCCTTGGGCGTCATGGAGCTGATGATCGCCTCCATTCGCACAGTGAGCTTGTCATCCATCTGATCTTTAACGTTATCCGGCAGCCCGGACATGCCGGGCAGCTTGTCGAGCATCCCCATCATGCCGCCCATGTTGCGCATCTGGGCCAGCTGCTCGCGGAAATCTTCCAGATCGAAACCCTTGCCACTCTTGACCTTGCTGGCCAGCTTGGCCGCTTTCTCTTTATCGACGTTGCGCTCGACCTCTTCGATAAGAGAGAGCACATCGCCCATACCGAGGATGCGGGAGGCGAGACGATCCGGGTGGAACGGCTCCAGCGCATCGGTCTTTTCACCCATACCGATAAACTTGACCGGCTTGCCGGTGATGTGACGTACCGACAGCGCGGCACCACCACGGGCGTCGCCATCCGCCTTGGTGAGGATCACACCGGTAAGCGGCAGCGCTTCGTTGAACGCCTTGGCGGTGTTGGCGGCATCCTGACCGGTCATGGCATCGACCACGAACAGGGTCTCAACCGGCTTGATGGTGGCATGCAGATCCTGAATCTCGGCCATCATCTCGCTATCGACGTGCAGACGACCGGCGGTATCGACGATCACCACGTCATAGAATTTCTTGCGCGCCTGATCGATAGCGGCGGTGGCGATATCGACCGGCTTCTGGCTGGCATCGCTTGGGAAGAAGTCGACGCCGATGTCGCTGGCCAGGGTCTCCAGCTGCTTGATCGCCGCAGGGCGATAGACGTCGGCACTGACCACCAGCACCTTCTTCTTGCTGCGCTCTTTGAGCAGCTTGGCCAGTTTGCCAACCGTGGTTGTCTTACCGGCACCCTGCAGACCGGCCATCAGGATGATGGCGGGCGGCTGGGCAGCCAGGTTGAGCTGTTCGTTGGCCTCCCCCATTACGGTGACCAGTTCACCGTGCACAATCTTGATGAATGCCTGGCCCGGGCTCAGGGATTTGGCCACCTCCTGCCCGACTGCGCGCTCTTTGACACGCGCGACGAAATCCCGCACGACCGGCAGGGCGACATCCGCCTCGAGCAGCGCCATGCGGACTTCGCGCAGGGTTTCCTTGATATTGTCTTCGGTCAGGCGACCACGGCCACTGACATTGCGCAAGGTGCGCGAGAGTCGTTCAGTCAAATTCTCAAACATGACGGATTCCGGTTCTTGGCGTAATAAATTGGGGGCATTATAACCCAGAGCGGGCGCGAGGACGATTATTCACCGCACCGCAGCAGCAGGGAGCTTCTCCCTATACCCTATATATGGGCAGATCGGCCGTTGCACAACTGGCGAGCACTTCTCGTGCAAGGTATACTGCCCCTCTTACCCTCAAAAGCTTGTGCAACAACGACCTGGTTATGATCGTAATCTCTGTTCTGGCCCTGGCGTTTTATCTGCTGGCCATCATCGCCTCCCTGCATCTGTTACTGAGCGCCAAGCCGGTGGGACAGCGCTCCCTGTTTGCCTGTATCGGATTGGCCCTGATCGCCCACGCCAGCGCCCTCGGTTCAGAGGTATTGCAGAGTTACGGCCAGAACCTGAGCATGCTCAACGTTGCCTCGCTGGTCAGCCTCATCATCAGTTGCTTCATGACTTGCGTAACCCGACGCTTCAACGGCTGGATCCTGCTGCCGGTGGTCTACAGCTTCTCGGCCCTGTTGCTGGCTGCCAGCGCCTTGATCCCGGGTCGCTACATAACCCATCTGGAGGCCCATCCCCAACTGTTGCTGCACATCGGCCTCGCCCTGATGGCCTACTCGGTATTGATGATCGCCTGTCTGTTTGCGCTGCAGCTCGCCTGTCTGGACAAGCAGCTTAAATCGAGAAAAATTAGCAACCTGCCAGCCATGCCGCCACTGATGACAGTGGAAAAACGGCTGTTTCAGTTGATCTCTGCAGGGGTGCTGCTACTGACACTTTCCATCGCCTCCGGCCTCTTCTTCCTCGAAGATATGTTCGCCCAGGGCAAGTCTCACAAGGCAGTGCTCTCCATCCTGGCATGGTGTGTCTACGTGTTGCTGCTGTGGGGTCATCACACCTATGGCTGGCGCGGCCGCAAAGTCATCACACTCAGTCTGATCGGCAGCTTCATCCTGACTCTTGCCTACTTTGGCAGTCGCTTCGTCAAAGAAGTGCTGTTGAGCTGACACCTATACTCTTTTAGCCATACCATCCAACAGGAGCCCTTTTTGGACAGCATCTCAACGAGTACATTACTGATTGTTCTCGTTATCTTGATCCTTCTTTCCGCCTTTTTCTCCAGTGCCGAAACCGGCCTGATGTCCATCAACCGCTACAAGCTGCGGCATCTGGCACAGACCAAACACAAAGCCGCACGTCGCGTCGAGCAACTGCTCGCCCGCCCCGATCGCCTGCTGGGTCTGATCCTGATCGGCAACAATCTGGTCAATATCCTCGCCTCCGCCATCGCCACCATCGTCTGTATCCGGCTGTTTGGTGATCTCGGGGTCGCCATTGCCACCTTCGGCCTGACCCTGGTGGTACTGGTATTCGGTGAAGTGACCCCCAAGACCCTGGCCGCCATGTTTCCGGAGAAGATCGCCTATCCCGCCTCCTGGATCCTCAAGGGGCTGATGGTGCCGCTCTCGCCGCTGGTCTGGCTGATCAACGGCATCACCAGCGGCCTGCTCAAGATGCTGAAGATCAATCCCAACAAGGATGACTCCCTCAACACCGAGGAGCTGCGCACTATCGTCAATGAGGCGGGTAACCTGATCCCCCAACGTCATCAGGAGATGCTGTTGAGCATTCTGGATCTCGACAAGATGCTGGTCGAGGACATCATGGTGCCACGCAGCGATATCTACGCTATCGACATCAACGATGACTGGAAGAGCATCCAGCGCCAGCTGGCCCACTGCGCTCACACCAAAATCCTGCTCTATCGCGACAATATCGACGACGTTGTCGGCTTTTTGCACGCGCGCGATGCCCTGCGGCTGGTAGCCAGGGATCAGTTCAACAAATCGAGCCTGTTGCGGGAAGTGGACGAGATCTACTTCATTCCGGAAGGAACGCCGCTCAACGTGCAGCTGGCCAAATTCCAGCGCAACAAGGAGCGAATTGGCCTGATCGTCGACGAATACGGCGACATTCAGGGGCTAATCACTCTGGACGATATTCTGGAAGAGATCGTGGGCGACTTTACCACCTCCATGACGCCTGCGCCGAGCGACGAGATCCACCCCCAGTCAGATGGTTCTTATCTGGTCGAAGGCTCAGCCAATATTCGTGAGCTGAACAAGGAGATGAACTGGCATCTGCCCATCGATGGCCCGCGTACCCTCAACGGCCTGATCCTCGAATATCTGGAGGAGATCCCCCAGCCCAACATCGGGATCCGGCTGGCCGGTTATCCTATCGAGATCCTCGATGTGGAGAACAACATGGTCAAGATGGCGCGGATTATGCCGGCATCGTACCGGGCGGAATCGGATTCGCAAGATTGAAAAAGGGCTGCCAGTGGCAGCCCTTTTCTATTGCTCATCGTCACTGTTCATCTTCATCATCCGGCTCCAGCACCAGCGTCGGGATCAACTCGCCAAACACCCTCTGTAGCTCGTCACGGTTGGCCAGCAGGTCTTGCAGCGTATAGCTGTCCATCACCGCCAGAAACGCATCCATCGCCTCTTTCAGCACACTCTTGAGCAAACAGACAGAGACGATGTGGCAAGCGGGCGAGCCGCAGTCAATGCCGTCCAGATTGCCTTCCAGCGCCCTGATCACCTGCCCGATATTGATGGTGGCGGGATCGCAAGCCATACGAATACCGCCATTCTTGCCCCGCTGGGATTGCAGATAGCCCAGCTTCACCAACTGATTGACCACCTTCACCATGTGGTTGCGGGAAACGCCATACAGGGCCGATACCTTGGCAACGCTCGACAACTCCCCTTCCGGCAGGGTGGCAAGATAGAGCAGGGCTCTCAATCCAAAATCTGTATAACTGGTTAGTCTCATAAAACCTGATTAGCGCGATGCGAAAAGTGGAGTATTGATTCAAATCAAATAAACATCTAGGATGCCACTTATTAAATGACATTTTATATGTTCAATTAGAACGAGGCCCCTATGCTAGATCAAACCACCGTTGCCGTCATCAAAAGCACCATTCCGCTGCTCGAATCGGCAGGCCCTGCCCTCACCCAGCACTTCTACCAGCGGATGTTCAGCCATAACCCGGAGCTGAAAGATATCTTCAACCTGGCCCACCAACGCAGTGGCGGCCAGCCGCTGGCCCTGTTCAATGCAGTCGCCGCGTATGCAAAGAATATCGACAATCTGGGGGCGCTCGCCGGTGCGGTCGAGCGGATTGCGCACAAACATACCGGATTCCTGATCCAGCCGGAACAATATCACATTGTAGGTAGTCATCTCTTGGCCACGCTCAAAGAATTGGGCGGAAGTGCGGTCACCGATGAGGTGCTGGAGGCATGGGGCAAGGCATATGGCGTGCTGGCGGACATCTTCATCGGCCGCGAGCGGGAGATCTATCAGGAAAAGGCCAATCAGGATGGCGGCTGGCAAGGTACCCGCACCTTCATCATCAAGGAGAAGCGAGCCGAGAGCGACCTCATCACCTCCTTCCTGCTGGCGCCGGAAGATGGCAAGCCGGTACTGACCTTCAAACCGGGCCAATACCTCAGCATCAAGCTGGTTCACCCCGAGCTGGAATATCAGGAAATCCGCCAATACTCCCTCTCCGATGCCCCCAACGGGCAGGATTACCGCATCAGCGTCAAGCGTGAGCCACAGGGTCAGGTCTCCAACCTGCTGCACGATCATCTGCAGGCGGGTGACAAGATCGAGGTGATGCCCCCCACTGGCGATTTCTACCTGAAAGCCGACAGCCAGACCCCGGTCGTACTGCTCTCCGCCGGTGTCGGCGTGACGCCGATGATGAGCATGCTCAACCAGCTGCTGGAAAGTGCTCATCAGGCCGAGATCACCTGGCTGCACGCCTGCGAACAGGGTGCTGTACACGCCTTCCGGGAGGATATTCAGCAAAAATCCCGCCAGCATCCCAACTTGCTGAGCCGGATCTGGTATCGGGAGCCGGAGGCCAGCGATGTACAGGGTGAAGATTACGACCTAGCCGGCACCATGGATCTGACTGCCGTGAAGGAGCGCATCACGCCAGAGGCCCACTACTACTTCTGTGGCCCTGTCGGCTTCATGCAGGAGATCAAGCGGCAGCTGCTAGCGGCTGGAGTGCCAGCGGGGCAGCTCCATTACGAAGTTTTTGGCCCCCACCAAGATCTCTAAGGCGCGGGCAGCCATATAACAGAGGGAGGCTCCGGCCTGTCATGGCACGGCGGCTGGAACCGGACCCACAGGTGCAGATCTGTGGGTCATTTTTTTGGATCAGTGCATCGCCTTGGCGCGGGCCACCACGTTGGCCGGCATCCTGTTGCCAAGACGGTTGAGCAGACTCGCCGCCTTCTGGTGCAGCACCTTGTCACCTATGACGGAGCCATGGAGCCAGCGATAGGCGTCCTCATAATCGAGCGGACTGCCCATCCCCTGCAACAGCATCTCGACCCACTCGATGCGAGCCCGCAGAAAACCGAGGCTGGCCGCCTCGCGCATCAGGGTCTCGGCTCGCACCAGATCCTTCTGCACCAAAGTTCCTTTCCAGTAGTAGCGGCCCAACTGCTCCAGCGCCGGAGCCAACCCCTGATTGGCCGCCTCCCACATATATTGCACCCCGATCTCGGCATTGGGTTTGGTACAGACACCCCACGCCAGCATATCCCCCCAGAGGAATTGATAGGCCGGGATCTTCATCACCGAGGCGCGCGCTTCGATATCCTGAGTCAGCTGACAGCGATCCTGTTTAACCTGAGTGAGGTGGCGCCCCTGCTCAATCCAGTTGAGCAGCTCGTCCTGACGATAGAGCGGCACCGCCTGCAACTCGCCAGCGGCCAGAGGTGCGGGAGGCGCCACCACAGCGGCAGACTCCGCCGGTTTTGGCAGCGGCGCGGCCCCCTCACCACTGCTGGCAACGGGCGTGACCGGCTCGGCCGGAAGCAAGACGGGGACTGCCTCAGAGGGCGCTGGCGTAGCAGCAGAGACAGGGGCCGTTGCCACCGCAGCACTGCTTGCTGTCGGTGCCGATGCACTTGCTGCAGGCGCATCGCTCGATACAGCAGCCGATACCGCCTCGGCACCATAGAGGGGCGCGGTGAATGCACCGACAAGAATGAGTAGGGTAAGGGGTTTCATCATAAGGATCTCCTGCTGCACTCTGTTATCGGCACCAAGCCCCATCCCCTTAGCCTTCCGGGCGGATCTCATCAATACAAAAGGGAGCCGAAGCTCCCTTGTTGGCACGGTTGACCCGCTTACTTGACGAAATCGACACCCAGCTGGATATCGGCTTTCAGGGTAGCCAGCATGCCTTCCATCGCTTCCTGCTCGAACACGCTCAGCTTGCCGTAATCCAGTACGGTCTCGACGCCATTCTTGCCCAGCAGTACCGGCTGCGCGAAGAAGGTGGCGTGCTCGCCGTTGCCCTCCACGTAGGCGCACTCAACAACGTTGGCTTCGCCCTGCAGACCCTTGATAAGGGAGAGACCGAAACGGCAAGCCGCCTGACCCATGGAAAGGGTCGCAGAACCGCCACCGGCTTTGGCTTCCACCACTTCGGTACCGGCATTCTGGATGCGCTTGGTCATGGCTGCCACTTCTTCAGCAGTGAAGGAGGCACCTTCAATCTGGGAGAGCAGCGGCAGGATGGTGACGCCACTGTGACCACCGATCACGTTGACGCGTACTTTGTCGATGTTCAACCCTTTGGCAGCGGCCACGAAGGTCTCGGCGCGGATCACGTCCAGAGTGGTGACACCGAACAGGCGACGCTTGTCATAGACACCGGCTTTCTTCAGCACTTCGGCGGCGATAGCCACAGTGGTGTTGACCGGGTTGGTGATGATGCCGATCAGTGCTTTCGGGCAAGTGGCCGCGCACTTCTCGACCAAATTCTTGACGATACCGGCGTTGATATTGAACAGGTCGGAGCGATCCATCCCCGGCTTGCGTGCCACACCGGCGGAGATCAGCACCACATCGGCCCCAACCAGCGCAGGAGTCGGATCTTCACCGCAGAAGCCCTTGATGGCGACGTCGGTAGGAATATGACTGAGGTCAACGGCCACACCCGGGGTAACCGGGGCGATGTCATACAGGCTCAGCTCGGAGCCGGCCGGCAGACGGTTTTTCAACAGCAGAGCGAGGGCTTGACCGATGCCACCAGCGGCACCCAGAACGGCAACTTTCATGATCAACTCCATGTTTAAGCGTAGGTTTAAGGTTGTTTGTTGTTGTGCGCCCAACCTTAATGGATCCCCCCATAAAAAACAATCTGATAACAGTTGCAGTCACGGGTTCTGTGAGCCACGAAACATGCGGGAGCAAAAATTGGAGGGAAATACAAAAAGTTGGAGGAGAAGCACAGTTTTTCTGCACTTCTCCTTACCATAAAGAGGTAGATCTGAGGGTCTCAGGATTGGAATGCCAGCGCCCGTTTTTCACACCAGCGAAAACCAATTGTTAACAATCCGTTCATCGCCAGATAAAGCCCACCAGCCACCCCGAACACAGCCAGGGTATCGTAGGTCTGGGCGTTCAAGCCCTGCGCCAGCCCCATGATGTCCATGATGGTGATGGTACTGGCGAGAGAGCTCCCCTTGAGTACCAGGATCACCTCGTTGGAGTAGGCAGGCACCAGATGACGGGCGGCATGGCGCACCTTCATCCACAAGGTCTGGCGGCCGTTAAAACCAAGCGCCCGGCACGCCTCTACTTCACCGGCCGGGATGGCATCGAGCGCCCCCTTGAACAACCGGGTGGAGTAGGCCGCCGTGTTGAGACCCAGCGCCAGCACTGCGCAGAACCAGGGCTGCTTGAGCAGCGGCCAGAGCGGGCTGGCTTTCAGCCACTCGAACTGGCCCGGCCCGTAGTAAATCAGGAAGATCTGGATAAGCAGCGGCGTACCGGTAAAGAGCAGCACCCACAGTTGCACCAGCTGGGTCGCTACCGGCAGGCGCAACTCCAGCACCCAGGTCATCAGGGCCGCCAGCACAATCCCCAGCAGCAGGCTGAACAGGGTCAGTTCCAGCGTGGTGACCATACCGCCCAGCAACGTAACGAGATACTCTTGCATCAGTTAGCCTCCGTAGCGGCGGGTGTAGCGGGCAGCCAGCCCGAGGCCATATTCACTCACCAGACTGATGGCCAGATAGATGAGGGCCGCGGCGGCATACCAAGTGAACGGCTCATAGGTACTGGCCGAGGCCATCTGCGCCTGACGCATCATCTCGTTGACCCCGATAAGCGACACCAGCGCAGTATCTTTCAGCAACACCAGCCACTGGTTGCCGAGGCCCGGCAGGGCATGACGCCACGCCTGCGGCAACACGATGCGAAAGAAGATGTGGCTCTTGCTCAACCCCAGCGCCAGCGCCGCCAGCCGTTGACCTGAAGGCACCGCATTGAGCGCCGCCCGCAGGGTCTGGGTCGCATAGCTAGCGAACAGCAGGGAGAGCGCCAGCACGCCACAGGCGAACGGGCTGAACTCCACATACTCGCCAGTGATGAGGAACAGCACCTGGGTCGAGCCGAAGTAGATGAACAGCACCACCAGCAACTCGGGCAGGCCACGGATCAGCGTGGTCAGGGTGGCCACCGGCCACACCAACGCACGCTGCTTGCTGAGCTCGGCGGCACTGAACGCCAGTGCCAATACCATGCCCCCGACCAGTGATGCCAAGGCCAGCCCGAGGGTCATCCAGGCTGCATCCAACAACAGGCTCAACATGGCTTACTGCGCGAAGTATTTGTCGAAGATTTTCTGATAGGTGCCGTTGGCCTTGATCTCGGCCAGCCCCTTGTTCAGCTGGGTCAGCAGCTCCTGATTGCCCTTGGCGACCGCGATGCCAAAGCCGGTATCGAAGTACTTGGCATCCGTCACCGGCGCACCCACCACCGCATACTCCTTGTGCTGCTTCAGCCAGTCGGCAGCAACGGCAGTATCGGCAAACACGCCGTCGGTACGGCCATTCATCATGTCGAGGAAGGCGCTCTGGTAGCTGGCATAAGGCACGGTCAGCAGGCCCTTGCTCACCCAGTTATCCACCAGATAGGACTGGTGAGAGGTGCCGTTCTGCACGCCGACAGTCTTGTCGACCATCTCTTCCGGCCCCTTGAAGGTCCCTTTCTTGGCGACGAATACTGCCGAATTCTCGTAGTAGATGTCGGAGAAATCGACCTGCGCGGAGCGCTCCGGGGTCACGTCCATGGCAGCGATGGCAGCATCATAGCGACGGAATTTCAGACTGGGGATCAGGCTGTCAAAGGCCTGGTTGTGGAAGCTGCACTCCAGCTTGGCCTGCTCGCAGATGGCGCGGGCCAGATCGATGTCAAAACCCTGAAACTCGTTCTTGTCATCCAGGTATTCGAACGGCGCGTAGGTGGCCTCGGTGGCGAACTTGATCTCTTTGGCCATGACGGAGGTACTCAACAGGCCCATGGCAGCAACCAACAACAGACTCTTTTTCATGACAGCTTCCTTATCGATTCAATATCAATGCATCAAGAATTCGGCAAACCGGCTGGTTTGCGGGGATTGGAAAATGGCGGCGGTGCCGGATTCGATGATCCGCCCCTTCTCCAGATAAATCACCTGGCTGGCCACCTTACGGGCAAAGTCAACCTCGTGGGTCACCACCACCTGGGTAATGCCGGTCTGGCTCAGGTTACGGATGATCTCGGCCACCTCTTTGGTGATCTCGGGATCGAGGGCGGCAGTCGGCTCGTCAAACAGCAGCACTTCCGGGTCCATCATCAGGGTACGGGCAATGGCCACCCGCTGCTGCTGACCGCCGGAGAGACGGGCAGGCCAGGCATCGCGCTTGTCGGCCAGTTGCAGCTGGGCCAGCAGATAGGCCCCCTTCTCGATGGCGGCCTCCTTGCTCATGCCGAGCACCTTGACTGGCGCTTCAATCAGATTCTCCATCACAGTGAGATGTGGCCAGAGATTGTACTGCTGGAACACCATGCCCACCTTGCGACGCAGCAGTTGAGACTGGCGGTTGAATTCGGTAGCAGAGAGGGAGCTCGGGAAAGAAAATTCACTTTCACCAATCCGCAGAACACCCGCATCCGGGGTATCCAGCAGGTTCATCATCCGTAGCAGGGAACTCTTGCCAGCACCGCTCGGGCCCAGCAACACCAAGGTTTCACCGGGGGATGTCCGAAAGCTGACCTGTTGCAGAACCGGCACCTTGTGCCAGGACTTCTCGATACCTATTAATTCAATACCCATACAGCCTAATTGAATAAGTTTTCAAAATTTCATCCCGATTCTATCCCTAATAAAGGTTGATGCAAGCCATTTTTGAATCAATATGCAGAACAAGCGCCGCTTCCTTGCAAAAAACGGCATATGAATGCAAAATGGCCCCGCTGTTCGTATCTGCCGCCTGTATCGCACAGGCCGCCACACCTCCTCATTCGTGAGACCAAGATGAAACACAACGACAAGCAAGAAAAACTGGCCAAGGCCTTTAAAGCCTTGCTGAAAGAAGAGCGCTTTGGCTCCCAGGCAGAAATCGTCACCGCCCTGCAAGAGCTGGGCTTCGAGAACATCAACCAATCCAAGGTATCGCGCATGCTGAGCCGCTTCGGCGCCGTTCGCACTCGCAACGCCAAGATGGAGATGGTTTACTGCCTGCCGGTGGAACTGGGCGTGCCCACCACCTCCAGCCCGCTCAAGAATCTGGTGCTGGACGTCGATCACAACGGCGCACTGGTGGTGATTCACACCAGCCCGGGCGCAGCCCAGCTGATCGCCCGCCTGCTCGACTCCCTCGGCAAGGCAGAGGGGATCCTCGGCACCATCGCCGGTGATGACACTATCTTCATCACCCCGACCAGCGACACCGATATCGAAGAGCTCTACCTCTCCGCTCTCGAGCTGTTCGAACAGACTCCGTAATGGCCGCCACCGCATCATAGCGGTCACGCCAGAACGAAAAATCCCGGCCAAGGCCGGGATTTTTGTTTTCTGAGTCTTCGTCAGGCGGGCTTATTTGCCCTGCGCCATCAAAAAACCTTCCGATGGGGCGAAGAAAGCAGCGCCGGTCACTGCCCTGGTGAAGCGCAGCAGGTGGTCGAAGTGGCTGCCCTCACCCTTGTACATGCTGGCCAGCATGGCGTTGAAGTGCTGCGGAGTGCGGCAGCAGGAGATGAAGTAGAGCCCCTGCTCGGTCATGGTGCCCCAGGGCATGCTCTGGCGCAGGATCTCCATGGACTCCCCTTTCGGCGTCTTGAGGTTGACCCGCTTGATGTGGGCGGTCAGCGGCTTGGCGGCAGACTCATACTCGATGTTGTCAGGCTTGGTGCGACCGATAATGTCTTCCTGCTCTTTCTGCGCCAGCTTCTCCCAGTCGCTCATGGCGTGGACCCAGCGCTGGACGTGAATGTAGGAGCCACCGGCAAACTCGCCATCGGCCAGCAACGCCACTTCGGCACGGTGTTCATCCTGCGGGTTCTCGGTGCCGTCAACGAAACCGGTCAGGTCACGGAAATCCAGATTGCGGAAACCGCGCACCTCTTCGGCCAGCTCGACCAGTCCGGCCAGCAGCGCCATCACACGGTGACCGGCGTGGTGCAGCACATCCACCCGATCGGCGCGCAGCTGAATAAAGAGATCAAACGGGGTGTTGGGCGCTTCCTGATCGTTGGCGGATTGCGCCATAAAGCTGCGGAACTGGGGCGGACGGGCGGCAGGGTAGAGACTATCCCAGGCATCGGCGCCAACGGCAACCAGACCGCTGAAACCGGCATCGGGGAAATCGGCAGCCACCGCCTGCCACAAGGCGGGCAGTTTGGCCAGACGGCCGACCAGTTCGGCGGCATCGCCGGTGCGATTGAACATCAGATAGAGGGCGTGCAGATTCGGCTCTGCGCAGATCCCGGCTTGGGCTTTCATATATCTCTCCCCTGAGTAGGCGTTAGCGTTACGGGCTATTTGCGTTGCGCGATTATAAACCAGAGTGGATCCAGTTCTTTGATTTCACGACGATATCACGCGTTCAGGGCAAAGGGTCAAACAACACCAGCCCATGGGGGGCAACCTTGATCCGTGCTCGCATCCCTTCAAGGGGCTCGCCAATGCTGGCCTCCAGCTGCAGATCGCCACACTCGAACAGCACCCGGCAGTGGTGACCGAGGAACTGCTGCTCCACCACCTTGAGCTCCCCATCTGCGGCGCTCTCCAGCAGCAGTTGCTGGGGGCGGAGCATCAGCTGCAACTGCTCGCCCACCGCGCGGCCATGAGGCTCGCTGCCACAAATGACCCCGAGCGCCGTCTGCACGCAGTGGCTGTCCACCACCTCGGCGGCCAGATAGTTGACCCCGCCGAGAAACTCCGCCACGAAGCGGTTTTGCGGGCGGCGATAGAGCTGCTCCGGCTGGCCCACCTGCTCGATGTGACCGGCGCGAAACAGCGCCAGCCGATCGGCGAAGGCGAACGCCTCCTCCTTGCTGTGGCTGACGAAGATGGCGCCGATCCCCTGCTGCTTGAGCAGGGCGCGGATCTCGAGGATCAGCTTCATCCGCACCTGGGTATCGATGTTGGAGAAGGGTTCATCCAGCAGCATCAGTCGCGGCTTGCACACCAGCGCCCGGGCGATGGCAACCCGCTGCTGCTGACCACCGGAGAGCTGGTGCGGATAGCGCTCCCCCAGCCCCTGCAGATTGACCAGCGCCAGTGCCTCGTCCACCTGTTGCTGACGAGCACGGCGATCGAGTCGGGTCAGACCAAAGCCGACGTTGTCGGCCACCGTCAGGTGGGGAAAAAGGGCGTAATCCTGAAAGATCATCCCGATATTGCGCGCCTCGGGCGGCACGCTGGCACCCGCCCCGTCGAGCTGGGTATCGCCGAGGCGAATCGTGCCCTCTGCCAGCGGCAGCAGCCCGGCGATGGCCTTGAGCAGCGTGGTTTTGCCGCAACCGCTCGCCCCCAGCAGGCAGACGATCTCATTGTCTGCCACCGTCAGGGAGAGCTGTTCCAGCACATTGCGGCCGTTGTAACGGCAACTGACATTTTCAACCTGCAAGCAAGACAAGGCTGACTTCCTCTTGTTTCTGGCAGCGCGCAGCCTTTAGGTTCAGCGCACCGCATGCAATTTCATTGGCCGACATGGCGACTCAGTGACCCGGACTGTCCAGACTACGGTTGACCCAGATCAGTGGCAACAGCCCCACCAGTACGATAACGATGGCACCCAGCGCGCCGCGTTCCAGCATCTCGTCCGAGACGAACTGGTAGACGTGGGTCGCCAGGGTATCGAAGTTGAACGGCCGCAGCAGCAGGGCGGCGGGCAGCTCCTTCATGGATTCGATGAATACCAGCATGGCACCGGCAAACAGACCGCGGCGCACCAGCGGCAGATGGACCCGGCGCAGCATAGCGCCATCCCCCTGCCCCAGGGAGCGGGCCGCCATGTCGAGGCTGGGGGAGATCTTGCCCATGCTGCTCTCTACCGAGCCGATGGCGATAGCGACGAAACGCACCAGATAGCCAAACACGATGGCGGTGATGGTACCGGTCAGTAGCAGACCGGGGCCCTGTCGCCCGAGCCACTCGGCCAGATCATTGATGGCAAAATCGAGGGCGGTGAGCGGCACCAGCACGCCGATGGCGAGCACGGTACCCGGCATGGCATAGCCCATGGCGGCGACTCGCAGGGGCAGCAAACTTTTGATCCCGCCATCGAGACGACGGAAAAAGCCCAGCAGCAGGGCGATCCCCATGGCGAGCAGGGCGGTCAGCGCCGAGATGAGCAGACTGTTACCGGCAAAGCGGACAAACTCCGGCGTCCAAGAGAGTTCGAAGTAGCGCACCCCGTAATCGAGCAGGATGACAAACGGCAAACCGAAACCGGCCAGCACCAGCCCCCAGCACCAGAGACCGGCCAGCCAACGACTCATCCCCTTGAGCGGATAGCGCAGCGGCTGCTCATGACCCATCGACTTCTGGAACACCTGCTGTCGACTGCGAGAGCGGCGCTCCAGCGCAATCAACAGCACCACCGCCAGCAGCATCAGGCAGGAGAGTTTGGCCGCGGTGGCCAGACTGCCGTAGCCGAGCCAGGTATCGTAGACCGCAGTAGTCAGGGTGTTGATGGCAAAGAAGTGGACGGTGGCAAAATCGGCCAGCGTCTCCATCGCAACCAGCGACACGGCCACCATGATGGCGGGGCGCGCCAGCGGCAGGCTGAGGCGGCGAAAGCTCTGCCAGGGGGTACAGCCGAGCAGGCGACTGGAGTGGATCAGGCTGACCGACTGCTCAAGAAAGGAGGCGCGGGTCAGCAGATAGACATAGGGGAACAGCACCAGCGCCAGCACCCAGGCGGCGCCGCCAAGGGAGCGAATGGCCGGAAACCAGTAATCGGCCGGACTGTTCCAGCCAAAGAGAGCGCGCAACCCGGCCTGTAGCGGGCCCGAATAATCGAGCAGATCGGTATAGACGTAGGCGACGATATAGGAAGGCATCGCCATCGGCAGCATCAAGGCCCACTGCAGGGCACGGCGCCCCGGTACCTGACACATGGCCACCAGCCAGGCGGTAGGTACGCCAAACAGCAGGCTGAGCAGCACCACGCCAACCACCAGCCCAAGGGTATTGGCCAGATAGTCGAGCAGCACGGTATCGGCGAGGTGGCGAAACAGCTCTCCCTCAGCCGAGAAGGCAGAGAAAACAAGGGCAATAACCGGTAAAGCCAGCAGCAGGGCGGTGGCCCAGCTGCCGGTAATCCATCCAAAATTTTTCATGAGACCACAGAGGTTGATGGGGCCGTTGGCCCCATCTGATTACAAGTCGAACTTCACTTCATCCAGCAACTGCAAGGCGTCCTTGCGGTGCTTGGCGTAATCGCTGACCGGTAGCGCGTCAGACTTGAAACTGCCCCAGGACTTGACCATGGCGGAAGGCTCGACCCCGGCCTTGACCGGATATTCGGCGTTCACGTCCGCATACATGTGCTGGGCAGTGTCGCCAGCCAGAAACTCCATCAGCTTCTGGGCGGCGTCTTTGTTCTTGGCATACTTGGTCATGGCCACGCCGCTCACGTTGACGTGGGCACCGCGGTCAGCCTGATTCGGGAAGTTGATGTAGACGGCATCAGCCCAAGACTTCTGCGCCGGATCTTTCAACATGGCACCCAGATAGTAGCTGTTGCCGAGCGACAGGTCGCAGATGCCATCCTTGATCGCCTTGACCTGATCCCGGTCGTTGCCCTGCGGTTTGCGCGCCAGATTGGCCTTGACCCCTTCCAGCCAGGTTTTGGTTTCGGCCATGCCGTGATGGACAATCATCGAGGAGACCAGCGCCACATTGTACTCATGCTTGCCACTGCGGGTGCAGATTTTCCCTTTGAATTCCGGCTTGGCCAGATCTTCGTAGCTGATGGTGTCGAGCTTGCCGAGGCGCTCCTTGCTCGAATAGATGGCACGCACCCGGGTGGTCAGGGCGAACCAGCGGTTCTCCGGATCGCGATAGCTGGCGGGGATGTTCTCCTGCAGGATCTTGCTCTCTACCGGCTGCACCAGCCCCTTGTCTACCAGATCGGTCAGACGGCTGATATCGGTCGTCAGCATCAGGTCAGCCGGAGAGAGCTTGCCTTCCCGCTCCAGACGCTCGTTCAGCCCCTCTTTGGCGAACACCACGTTCACCTTGATGCCCGATTCCTTCTCGAACTGCTGGATGATGGGCTTGATCAGCTCATCCTGCCGGTTGGAGTAGACATTCACCTCTCCTGCAGCCAACGCAGACTGGGCTGCCAATGCAGAGAAAGCCAGTGCCAGCATCTTCATTTTCATCATCCATTCCTTGAGTTGCTAAATCGAGTGAGAACAATTTCCGTTTGCATTCTGCATATTCCAATTGCGAGATCAAGGAGGAGTGGCGGGGGAAGTTCACATATTTAAACGCGCCATAAATAAAAGGGCCGGATGGAATCCCATTCGGCCTCTTCTGAGCAAAACGTTATGTTGATCAGGCTTCAATAAGCGCTCACTCCATCGGGATTCCCCGAGATCGGGAGGTCAACAGATCTGTACGTCACTGATGCGGTTCATCACAGCGCCTCGTCGTCACTCTCGCCGGTGCGGATGCGCACCGCTTGCAGCAAGTCGTAGACAAAAATCTTGCCGTCGCCGATCTTGCCGGTATAGGCCGCCTTGCAGATCGCCTCGATCACCCCTTCCACGTTATCATCGGCGGTGGCAATCTCCAGCTTCACCTTGGGCAGGAAGTCGACCTGATACTCGGCTCCCCGGTATAATTCGGTGTGTCCCTTCTGGCGGCCAAATCCCTTGACCTCGGACACGGTCAGCCCTTCCACCCCCAGGTTGGCAATAGCCTCGCGGACATCGTCCAACTTGAACGGTTTGATAATCGCACTAATCAGCTTCATCTGGTTGCTCCCAATCCATGGTGTGTCATGAATCGGGTTTCAATTCTTATGCCAAGTATTTTTATTGTTTTATTTCATATAGATAGAGTTTAATGCCTGCGCCATTCGCCAGGCACATCCCCATAACTGGCCAGCACGCCCCATAATGAGGCACCATGCTGCAGCGGTCAGCGGGTATGCACCAAACAAGAGCAAAACAGCATGTTAGTTATCTCCAACAGCGTCACGATTCCCTGGCATGCGCTGCAATTTCAGACCATGCGGGCACAGGGCAACGGTGGACAGCACGTCAACAAGACCGACTCCGCCGTCTGGTTGCGCTTCGATTACCGCAACTCTCCCAGCCTGACGCCCCTCTACAAGGAGGGTCTCGACAAGCTGAGCGACAGCCGGGTACACGATGGCTTTATCCTGATCCGGGTCGAGAGCCATCGCAGCCAGGACATGAACCGCAAGGAGGCGATGAGCCGTCTGGTGGAGTTGCTGAAAAAAGCAGCCTGGCGCCCCAAGGCTCGCCATGCCACCAAGCCGACCCGCAGCTCCCAGCGCAAACGGGTTGATGCCAAAAAGCGCAAGGGGGATATCAAGTCCGCCCGCGGCAAACCGGTTCTGGACTGAGCCAACCCCCAGCCCCCAAAGGATGTCAGCCGATGAGATACAGTTTTTGCGACAGCGCCCGCGGCCCCCTGCTGGTCGCCATCGATCAGGATGGCCTGCGCCACGTGGAGTTCATGCACGGGGAGCGCCCCGTCATGCCGCAAGCTGACTGGCAACGGGATGACAAGGCGCTGGCGCCCTATCTTGCCCAGTTCACCGCCTATTTCGCCGGAAAATTGCAGCAGTTCGATCTGCCCATGGCTGCGAAGGGCACCCCATTCCAGCAAGCGGTATGGCGCGCCCTCTGTGACATCCCCTACGGCGAAACCGTCAGCTATCTCGAGATTTCCCAGGCTATCGGCAATCCCAAAGCGGTGCGGGCGGTAGGCGCTGCCAATGGCCGCAATCCGCTCAGCATCATAGTACCCTGCCATCGGGTGATCGGACGCAGCGGCGAGCTGACCGGCTATGCTGGCGGCATTCCCATCAAGCGCTGGTTGCTGGCTCTGAAACAGACAGGCACGGCATTCGAGCTAGCCCCATGAGACGATGAGCGCCCCGGAGAGGGACAGGACAATATCGTATCAGAATGAAAAGGCTTTCAGTCAGTGACCACGCGTTGCTGACAAGATGAACAGAAAATGAAGAATCGCCTCAGAACTACTTCAGATTGAGCTTGGCATGATGGCTCCATACTTGAATGGCACGGCTCATTCGCTGATTCAAGTAGCACCCATGTGACGCTTCCAATCTGTCTTTTTCCCCGCGCCTCCTCTGAGGCGCTTTTTTTGTGCCGACACAACAGCCCCCCCAAGCTGAATGTCCTGAGCGCCACAGAATCTGCACCAGCCCAAAAACCTAGAGGCGAAGGATCATCCTTCGCCTCTGACGTAACAACTGGCTACTCGCTCTGGGGCAGGAACTGCAGTTCAGGCGCCGAGGAGGTCAGCACATCGGCGCAATAATCCCAGGTCGAGATACGATAGTGCTGCAGATCTTCATCCAGATGCAGACCGTCCGACTCCTGATGGAACCAGCTGGCAAAACGGGATGGGGTGATGAGCTGGATCTGCTCTTCGATGGCATGACTATCCTTCCCCTCGGCCAGATCGCAATCTTCGATAACCCGCAGGGCGTAGATATGGCGAAAATAGACCCGGCAGAGGATTTGCGGGGGCAGATCGATGCTGCGTGCCCGCCCCAGCATGATGGTCAGAGAGTCGCTCCAGAGATCCTGATGCAGCTCGGCCACAACCAGACCGGGCGGTAGCTGGCGGGACGGAGCCCAAGGGACGGCAACCTGCCGAATGGCATTTTTCTGTTCCATATTCACCTCACGACGACTCGCTCCCTGTCTTGAGTCTATCTGAACCACATAGTCCCGGCGAAGGCAATCGATGGACAATAAAAACGGCAATAAAAAAGCCGACGTATCAAACGTCGGCGAATAAAAAGTGCTTACAACAGAGGATTCACATATTCAGACCCGCGGGTCGAAAGATTGGTTCCCTCTTTTTGTAATTAATTTTCGGCGCGTTTAAACATCAGGGTATTGGCGTCCGACTCTTCCGGTACGAAGTAGTAGCCCTCGGCGTTGAAACCGGTCAGCTGCTCCACCTCGGTCAGACGGTGCTTGATGATGTGGCGGGCCATCATGCCGCGCGCCTTCTTGGCGTAGAAGCTGATGATCTTGAACTGGCCGTTCTTCTCATCCTTGAACACCGGTGTGACAATCCGCCCTTTCAGGCTCTTGGGGCGTACCGACTTGAAATACTCGTCGGAGGCCAGATTGATCAGCACTTCATCCCCCTGCGCTGCCAGCGCGTCGTTGAGATGGTGAGTGATCACCTCCCCCCAGAACTGGTAGAGATCCTTGCCGCGACTATTGTCGAGCCTGGTCCCCATCTCCAACCGATAGGGCATCATCAGGTCGAGGGGGCGAAGCACGCCGTAGAGGCCGGAGAGCATCCGCAGGTGCGCCTGAGCGAAGTCAAAATCGGCCTCGCTGAAATCCTCTACCGCCAAACCGGTGTAGACATCCCCCTTGAAAGCCAGCAGCGCCTGACGGGCGTTGGCGGGGGTGAAATCTGGCTGCCACTCGGCAAAACGGGCGGCGTTTAGACCAGCCAGCTTGTCGCTGATCTTCATCAGAGTGGCGATCTGGTCAGGGCTCAGTTGGCGGGCCCGGCTAATCAGTTCGGCGGAGTGATCCAGCAGCTCGGGTTGGGTGAAACGGGGTGTCACCAGCGGCGACTCGTAATCCAGCGTCTTGGCCGGGGAAACCACAATCAGCATAACGTTCCTTTATGGCGAGGGGCCGAACGGCAGAGCGGCCCCATGATTCATTCATCCAGCGTCACATTGTCCAGCGTGCCGGTGCCGAGCCGCTCGCGACCGGAGAGCTTGATCAGCAGTCGCAGGTCGTTGGCCGAGTCAGCGTGGGCGAGTGCCTCACTGTAGCCAATCTGGCCGGCACAGAAAAGGCTGAAGAGCGCCTGATCGAAGGTCTGCATACCCAGCTCAGTCGATTTGGTCATCACCTCCTTGAGGCGATGCATCTCTCCCTTGCGGATGATGTCGGTGATCAGCGGGGTATTGAGCAGGATCTCGAACGCGGCGCAGCGCCGCTTGCCATCCATACTCGGCACCAGCTGCTGGGCGACGATGGCCTTGAGGTTGAAAGAGAGATCGAACAGGAACTGGCGGTGTTTGTCTTGCGGCACCAGATGGAGGATGCGATCCAGCGCCTGGTTGGCATTGTTGGCATGCAAAGTGGCGAGACAAAGGTGTCCCGTCTCGGCAAACTGCAGGGCAAACTCCATGGTCTCCTGACTTCGGATCTCGCCGATCAGGATCACGTCTGGCGCCTGACGCAGCGAGCTTTTCAGCGCCACATCGAACGACTCGGTGTCGATCCCCACCTCTCGCTGGGTCACCAGACTGCGACCATGCTGATGGACGAACTCCACCGGATCTTCCACCGTCAGAATGTGACCATCGGCATGCTGATTGCGATAGCCGATCATCGCCGCCTGGGTGGTCGATTTGCCCGCCCCGGTGGCGCCGACAAACAGCACCAACCCCCGCTTGGCCATCGCCACCTCTTGCAGGATCTTGGGTAGCTGCAAATCTTCAAAGGTGGGAATGCGGGTCTCGATACGCCGCACCACCATGCCGGGCAGCTCCTGCTGCCAGAAGGCGCTGACTCGAAAACGGCCAAGCGCCTCGCGATAGATCGCGTAGTTGGCCTCCTTGGTGCGGATATAGCGCTCGAAGTGATCGCTGCTGAGGGTATCCCTGACCAGCGTCAGCGCCCCCTTCTTGTCGAGCGCTTCGCCCCCCAGCGACACCAGATGGCCATTCACCTTGAGGGTGGGCGGCGAGCCCACCGTCACAAACAGATCCGATCCCTTTCGCTCGACCAGCTCGCTCAGCAGATCATCCAGATTCATCATCTATCCCTCCCTGGGTGCGAGTCGCTTAAATGCTGTTGGGATCAACGGCCTTGGCCTTGGCATCGAGGGATGCCACTACGCCGCGACTCACCAGCTGCTTGAGACTCTGATCCATGGTCTGCATGCCGTGGGTCATCCCGGTCTGGATCACCGAGTAGAGCTGGGCAATCTTGTCCTCCCGGATGAGGTTACGCACCGCCGGAATGCCCATCATGATCTCGTGGGCCGCCACCCGACCGCCACCGATACGCTTGAGCAGGGTCTGGGAGATGACCGCCCGCAGGGATTCGGAGAGCATGGAGCGCACCATGTCCTTCTCCGCACCGGGGAAGACGTCGATGATACGGTCGATGGTCTTGGCCGCCGACGAGGTGTGCAGGGTGCCAAACACCAGATGGCCGGTTTCGGCGGCGGTCATGGCCAAACGAATGGTCTCAAGGTCGCGCATCTCGCCCACCAGAATGATGTCAGGGTCTTCCCGCAGGGCCGAGCGCAGGGCGTTGCTGAAGCTCTTGGTATCCCGGTGAACTTCCCGCTGGTTCACCAGACAGCGCTTGTTCTCGTGGACGAATTCGATGGGGTCTTCGATGGTGAGGATATGGTGATGGAAGTTCTCGTTGATGTAGTTGACCATGGCCGCCAGGGTGGTCGACTTACCGGAACCGGTCGGGCCGGTCACCAACACCAGACCCCGCGGGAACTCGGCGATCTTGCGGAAGATCTCCGGCGCGTCCAGATCTTCGAGGCTCAGCACCGTGCTGGGGATGGTACGAAATACTGCGCCCGAACCGCGCGCCTGCTGGAAGGCGTTGACCCGGAAACGGGCCAGATTGGGCACCTCGAACGAGAAGTCGACCTCGAAGTTCTCCTCCAGCTCCTTGCGCTGATGGTCGTTCATGATGTCATAAATGAGGGCATGCACTTCCCGGTGTTCCAGGGCGGGCAAATTGATCTTGCGAACCTCACCATCAACCCTGATCATCGGGGGAACCCCGGCCGAGAGGTGTAGATCCGAGGCTTTATGCTTTACACTGAAAGCCAATAACTCTGTGATATCCATAGACTTGTCATTCTCCCATCACAAGATCACTAACGAAATATGAACCAGATTGCCCAGCACCTGTTTCAGGTAAAGGAACGTATTGCCCAGGCCGCCGAACGGGCGAGCCGCAACCTGCAGCAGATCCGCCTGCTGGCCGTGAGCAAGACCAAGCCCATCGAGGCCATCATGGCCGCCCATGCCGCAGGTCAGCGCTGCTTTGGCGAATCCTACGCCCAGGAAGCAGCGGCCAAGATCGATACCTTGCGCCAGCAGCCGGAATATAGCGACATAGAGTGGCACTTTATCGGCCCTTTGCAATCGAACAAATCCAAACTGGTCGCCGAACGGTTTAACTGGGTGCAGAGCGTAGATCGGGACAAGCTGATCGACCGCCTCAACAACCAGCGCCCAACTACAATGGCACCGCTAAATGTTTGTCTGCAAATCAATATTAGCGGAGAGAGCAGCAAATCCGGAACGTCGGAACAAGAGATTTTCCGCCTTGCCGAGCTGGTCTCCCACAGTGAGCGACTGGTGCTGCGGGGACTGATGGCCATTCCCGAGCATACCAGTGACGAGAGCGTACTGGCCGCCCAAATGACCCGCATGCAGACTCTGTTCACCGAGCTTGCGCGACAATACCCCACGGTGGATACCCTCTCGATGGGGATGACCGAAGATCTCGAACTGGCCATCGCCCACGGCAGCACCATGGTGCGGGTCGGCACCGCCATCTTCGGCGCCCGTGACTACTCATAGGCAAGGCCAGCGGATAACCCATACGTCCGCCTCTTGCCGCGACTTCATCAACAGGAGCGTTTGATGGAACACCGAATTCTGGCGTCAGGTGGTGCAGGCAGCACCCACCCCGCCGCGACCCCATGTGCTACAGGAGCATCTGATGCAGCATAGAACGCTGGCCTTTATCGGCGCGGGCAACATGAGCCGCAGCATCATCGCCGGACTGGTCAAGTCGGGTTATCCCGCCGGGCAGATCACTGCTGCCAACCCCAGTCTGCCCAAGCTGGAGGCGCTGGCGAGGGAACATGGCATTCGCATCACCCAGAGTAATGCCGAGGCAGCCCGAGGCGCCGAAGTGATCGTGCTGGCGGTCAAACCGCAGTTGATGGCCGGCATGCTGGCAGCGCTGGTTGCCGAGCTGGGCTCCCTTGAGGGCAAGCTGCTCATCTCCATCGCGGCCGGTATCAAGGTGGCGCGCCTTGGCGAGATGGCCGGTGGCCACGACCGCATCATCCGTACCATGCCCAATACCCCGGCCCTGCTGGGTCTGGGCATGACCGGTCTCTATGCACCCGAACATATTGCCGCCGCGGATCGCGAATTTGCCGAGCAGATGATGCAGGCGGTCGGCAAGACCCTCTGGGTGGAGCAGGAGTCCGGCATCAACGGCGTCATCGCAGCGGCGGGCAGTGCCCCGGCCTACTTCTTCCTCTTTATGCAGGCCATCGCCGAAGAGGCAGAGGCAATGGGCTTCTCGCCCGAGCAGGCACGCCTGCTGGTGCAGCAGACCGCGCTGGGCGCAGCCGCCATGGTGGAGCAGAACCCCGAGCTGGCGCTGCAAACCCTGCGTGAGCAGGTGACCAGCAAGGGCGGCACCACCGCCGAAGCCATCAACACCTTTCAGCAGCAGGGGCTGATACCGCTGACTGCACAAGCCATGCAGGCGGCCGTCGCTCGTGCCACCGAAATGGAAACCCTCTTCTAACAGGAGCCCAGATGAACACTGCTTACTTTCTGATTAACACCGTTTTCGATCTCTACCTGATGGTAATCCTGCTGCGCGTCTGGCTGCAGTGGGCCCGCGCCGACTTCTACAACCCGATGAGCCAGATGGTGGTCAGGCTGACCAATCCGCTGGTGATCCCGCTGCGCCGCGTTATCCCGGGCTTGGGCGGCATAGATCTCGCCTCCGTGGTGCTGGCGCTGGCCATCGCCTTCGCCAAGCTAGCCCTGCTCAAGAGCATGAATGTGCTGCTGGCGGACTGGCTCAGCATCAGCCTGTTCGCCGCGCTGACCGTACTGAAAAAAGCAGGCTCGATGATCTTCTGGGTACTGCTGATCCGCGCCATCCTGAGCTGGGTCAGCCAGGGCCGCAACCCCATCGAATACGTGATGCATCAGCTGACCGAGCCGTTCCTCGCTCCTATTCGCCGCGTACTGCCGGCACTGGGCGGGCTGGATCTCTCGGTGCTGGTCGCCTTTATCGGCCTGCAAGCCATCAACTACCTGCTGGGTGACCTGTTTGGCCAGCTGTGGTGGATGATTTGATGCCAGCCGTCCTGCAACAAGGGGATGAACTGGTACTGCATCTGGTGATCCAGCCCAAGGCGAGTCGGGATCAGATCATCGGATTGCATGGCGAAGAGCTGAAAGTGGCCATCACGGCGCCGCCCGTCGATGGCCAGGCCAACAGCCATCTGATCAAGTTTCTGGCCAAGCAGTTCAAGGTGGCCAAGGGACAGGTCACCATAGTGCGGGGCGAGTTGGGGCGGCACAAAACCGTCGCCATCGACAGCCCCAAACAGTTGCCGCAAGAAGTGAGTGCACTGCTGAATGACACGCAAGGCTGAATGAATCGGCCTGCGCCAACCGTAGATATGAGAGGGATGACAGATGAAAACAGCCTGGATGAGTGGCCTGCTGGCACTGCTGATGACCCTGCCGCTCAAGGCAGAACAGATGAAGGAGCTGGGGCCTTGGTTGGTGCACTACAATGCCTTCAACTCCAGCTTCCTCACCCCCGAGGTCGCCAAGGCGTATGGGCTGGAGCGCAGCCGCTACAACGCCATCATCAATATCGCGGTACAGGACAAGCAGAAAGTGGCGCAAGCCGTGGGGATCACCGGTGAGGCCAAGAACCTGACCGGCACCATCCGCACCCTGAACTTTCAGGAGGTAAAAGAGGGCGATGCTATCTACTATCTGGCAACCCTCCCCTACCGCAACGAAGACACCTATCAGTTCACCCTGAAAATCATGGGCGGCGGGCAGCAACAGAACCTCAGCTTCCAGCAGACCTTCTACGTCGACTGAGCAGCAACAAGAAGCCCAGACCAAGGTCGGGGCTTCATTTTATCCATATGACAAGGGCGCCATCGCGGCGCCCTTGTTGCATCTATTCCGTGCTGCAGCTGTTACAGGGCGAGGAACAGACCGGCCAGACAGGCGCTCATCAGGTTCGCCAGCACGCCGGAGAGAATGGCGCGCATGCCGTAACGGGCGATGAAGGATTTACGCTCCGGCACCATGGAGCCCAGACCACCGATCAGGATCGCCATGGAGGAGATGTTGGCAAAGCCACACAGGGCGAAGGTCACTATGGCCTTGCTCGACTCGCTCAGAGTCTGATCCTGCACCAGACCGATAAAGGCAACGAACTCGTTGACCACGATCTTGGTGCCAATCAGGGCGCCAGCGGCTTGCGCCTGATCCCAGGGCACACCGATCAGCCAGGAGACGGGGGCAAACAGCCAACCCAGAATGATCTGGAAGCTCAGATCCAGCCCTACCAGACCGCCAGCCCAGCCGAGCAGGCCATTGAGCATGGCGATCACGCCAACGAAGGCCAGCAAGGTGGCACCGACCGCCACCGCGATATTGAGGCCAGACATGGCGCCATCGGCCGCCGCCTCAATCACGTTGGTGGCGCGGGGGATCTCGACATCCTGATGGTGATCGACCTCTTCAGCTCCCGGCGGTACCAGGATCTTGGCCATCGCCAGACCGGCAGGGGCCGACATGAAGGCCGCTGCGATCAGGTATTTCAGCTCAACCCCGAGGCTGGCATAGCCCACCAGGGTGCCACCGGCGACAGAGGCGAGACCACAGCTCATCACAGCGAAGAACTGGGAATCGGACATCTTGGAGAGGTAGGGTTTGACCACCAGCGGCGCTTCCACCATGCCAACGAAGATGTTGGCGGTCGCGGAGAGGCTCTCGGCACGGCCGGTGCCCAGCAGCTTCTGCAAGCCACCACCCAGCAGGGCGATCACCCGCGGCATGATGCCGATGTGGTAGAGGATGGCGATCACTGCAGAGAAGAAGATGATGACCGGTAACACGTTGAAGGCAAAGATGAAGCCCAGCTTGAACTTGGCCAGATCACCGAACAGGAAGGCGATCCCCTCTTGGCCATAACCGATCACGCTGCTTACGCTCTCGCTGACCCCGTTCAGCACATGCTGACCGGCAGGCAGCCAGAGCACCAGACCGGCAAACATGATTTGCAGGCAGAGGGCAAGGCCAACTGTTCGCAACGGGATACGACGACGATTATCAGAGCAGATGACGGCAAGCGCCAGGATACTCAGGATGCCGAGCAGGGCAATCATAGGGACTCCATCAGGTGGGGCAAAAGATGGGCGCGGATTCTGCGCCTCTCACCCCGTCACTGCAAGTCCGCTTGGTTACAGCCCTGTTAGAAAAAACGTTTGCACGATATCGGTTGCGCCAACTGGCTGATTTGGTTCGATTTTAGTATCAGGAGAAATCGAGAGTTCTTATATGGAAACAATCATTCCTCACCGCCGGACAATTTACCCCCGAGCCAGGGGGCCAGTCGCTGCTCCCAATAGGGTTCGGGGCCAAAGCGGGCCTTGAGGAAATCGATGAAGAGACGGATCTTGGGATCCAGATGTTCGCGCCGGGCATAAACGGCGTGTACCGCCATCTGCTGGTTCGGTCGCCACCCTGGCAGCACAGGGATCAGCTTGCCGCTCTGTAGCTCCTTGTCCAGCAAGTAGTTGGCAATATAGGCGATGCCGAGCCCGGCCAGTGCCGCATCCCGCACCGCCTCCGCCATATCCACCCGATAGTTGCCCGCCACCTGCACCGTCTGACGCTCCTTGCCCTGGCGAAACGACCACTGGTGATAGCGCCGCTCCCGACTCTGGTAAGTGATGCAGTTGTGCTGGGCCAGATCCTTGGGATGAAGCGGCGTGCCGTGGCTCAGCAAGTAATCCGGCGAAGCCGCCACCACGAAGCCGATGTCGGCCAGCCGCTGTCCCACCAGCCCTTCCGGCTTGTCCTCATAGGTGGTGAGCCAGAGATCCAGCCCCTCATCCACCAGATTGGTTCTATGGTCGAACAGCGAGACCTCCAGCTCCAGCTCGGGATAGCGATCCTGAAATGCCTTGAGATGAGGAATGACGTGCAGACGACCGAAGGATTGGCCCACCCCGAGATGGAGCACACCGCTCACCTTGCCGCGCCGCTCGGCGATCATGGAGTCAGCCTCCTGCGCCACCGCCACCAGCGCATGGCAGTGGCGGGCATACTCCTGACCCAGCTCGGTCAGGACGAAGCGCCGGGTGGTGCGCTGTACCAGCTGGGCGCCAAGAGTGGTCTCCAGCAACGCCAGCTGCTTGCTGATATGGGACTTGGAGACCCCGAGACGACGGGCGGCGGCAGAGATCCCCTGCTCGCGCACCAGCGCATCGAAGATCACCATTTGAGGAAGACGTTG
>NZ_QAJD01000170.1:30990-40018 GCF_003061465.1 Aeromonas sp. HMWF017 | reverse complement strand
GAGCCCATTATTCCAGAGCCGCCCGCCAAGGGGTAGGGTCAGAGCCCCAGCGCCCGGGTGATCTGCAGTTTGAGGGGGTCGTCAGCCGGATTCTGGTTGGCGCCGTAGCTGGCGATCAGCTTGCCATCGCGCCCCACCAGATACTTGTGGAAGTTCCAGTTCGGCTCATCTCCGTCAGCGGCCGCCGCCAGCCCCTTGAACAGTGGCACAGCATCGGAGCCCCGCACCGCCACTCGATTGAACATCGGGAAGGTGACGCCATAGTCGCGGCGACACACCTCGGCAGTCTTGGTCTCGTTGCCCGCCTCCTGCCAGAAATCGTTGGAGGGGAAGCCCAGAATAATCAGCCCTTTATCCTTGTAGCTCTGGTAGAGCTTCTCCAGATCGCGGAACTGGCCGCTGTAGCCGCAGTAGGAGGCGGTATTGACCACCAGCACCACCTTGCCCTCGGTAAGCTGACAGAGGTTGTGGCGCTGGGCATTGTTGAGCTCCCGCATCTCCACATTGAAATAATCGGGGCACGCCGCAGAGGCCGCGTTGGCCCCCAATAACAGCAACAGAGTGAACCATTTCATCGCCAAGACTCCTTTTGTTTTGTCCATCATACGTGGTTACCAGAGCCGCAGTTCACTCTCAATGCAATGGAATGCCGGTCAGCCAGCCGTGGCCCCAGAACACCAGCAGCGCGGTGGCAGCCAGGCCCGCCCCGACGCTGATGCCGGTGCCCGTCCAGTTCGCAGCCGGGCGGGGATATCGCTGCCAGTCCCGCACCGAAATCCAGACCATGCTCACCAGCGCCCACAGCCCGATGCCGCCAAACAGCACCAGAGATCTCGCCTCGCTGTTGACCAGCAGATGGGCCACCGCCCACAGCAGGGTGCCGAGCAGTTGGGGATGCACTAGCCAACGGCGCAGATGGTTGGGCCCCTGGCCGGAGAAGAAGAGGATCAGCGCAAAGGGCATCATCACCGTCATGGTCATCGGCCCCCACTCCGGCAGGAAGTAGAGCGGCAGCGAGCTGGCCGACCGCCAACCGGCAATGATGCAGGCGATGGCGACAAACACCAGCAATGAGAAGAGTCCCTTGTAGCGATTCTCCCCCAGCCGTTCTCTCAGTCGCGCCCGATGGGCCACCGCAAAACAGGGGTAGAGATGGATCAGGGTAAACAGCGCAACCCCCAGGGTCAGCAGGAACATGAGTCTCTCCTTGTACTTGGTACGACCACTATGCCGTAAAGGGAGATTTGCGCCTATCAAAACCGCGCTGACCCATGGAGTCAAAAGTGTGGCAAGACAAAGGAGCAGAAAGAAAAGAGCCGATCACGATGGATCGGCAAATAAGTGCCAGGGCAGTCAGACATCTCGCGGGATGGGAGATGCCCCAAACGGGGATATTGAGTGGCCGATGAGGCGCATCGGCCGAACCGGATCAGCCCTTGAGCTGATAGAGCGCTGCTACGTTGCGCGCAGTGAGTTGAATGTTGGTGCTGGCGTTCTCCAGCGCCTCCGGCAGAGACATGGCACGGTTGACCACGGCGAATACCGCGTCCAGCCCGTGATCATGTACCACACCGCAATCGTCGGTCAGGCAACCGGAGATGCCGATCACCGGCTTGCCGAACTGCTTGGCGCAACGTGCGACACCGATTGGTGTCTTGCCATGGATGGTCTGGCTGTCGATGCGCCCTTCGCCGGTGATGACCAGATCCGCATCGGCCACTTCATCGGCCAGCTTCAGGGCTTGAATCACGATCTGAATGCCAGGCTTGAGCTCGGCACCAAGCAGACCGACCAGCGCGGCCCCCATGCCACCGGCAGCGCCCGCCCCCGGAATATCCTTCACCCGGCAGCCAAGGGCCTGCTCAATGCAGTCGGCATAACGGGAGAGGTTGGCATCGAGTTGCGCCACCATCTCTGGAGTCGCCCCCTTCTGCGGGCCAAACACGGCGGAGGCGCCTTTCGGGCCGCAGAGCGGGTTGTTCACATCGCACGCTACCTCGATAACCAGCTCACCCAGACGCGGATCCAGATCGCCAAGATCGATGGTCGCGAGCTCACTGAGACCTGCGCCGCCCAACTCGATGGCTGAGCCATCGGCTTTGAGCAGCTTGCCGCCGAGCGCCTGGATCATGCCGGCACCGCCGTCATTGGTGGCGCTGCCGCCGATACCGAGGATCAGGTGCTTCACCCCCATCTCCAGCGCGGCCAGGATCAGCTCGCCGGTACCGAAGCTGGAGGTGAGCAGCGGATTGCGCTGCTCGGGAGCGACCAGATGGATGCCGGAGGCGGCGGCCATCTCGATGACGGCACGCTCGCCATCACCCAGCAGACCGACGAAGCCCTGTACCTTGTTACCTAGGGGCGCGGTCACTTCGACCGGCAGGATGCGGCCACCAGTGGCATCCACCAGCGATTGCACCGTGCCCTCGCCGCCATCGGCCATCGGCAATTTGACGTAGGTGGCGTTCGGCAGCACCTGCTTGAAACCGGCCTCGATGGCATCAGCCACCGCCATGGCGCTCAGACTCTCCTTGAATGAATCGGGGGCAATAACAATTTTCATATCAATTCCTTAGGCGAGGCCAAACACGCCAAACATCAGGGTGGAGACAGTGGCAATGGTCAGACCGACTGCAGTTTCGTAAGGGATAAGTTTCAGGCGCTCACCCACCCCCATGTGGACGCTGCCACCGGTGGCATGGAAGAAGGAGCCGTGGGGCATGTGGTCAAACACGGTGGCACCGGCATGGATCATCGCCGCTCCGGCCAAACTGCTGATCCCCAGTTCAATCAGGGTGGAGCTGAATACGTTGGAGGCCACCACGGTACCGGCGGTAGTCGAGGCGGTTGCCAGCGACATCAGGGCACCGGAGATGGGCGCCAGCAGGTAGGAGGGCAGACCGGAGGCGGTCAGGCCGCTGATCAGCACATCCTTCAGGCCGGAGTTGGCGATGATGCCCGCCAGGGTACCGGTACCCAGCAGCATGATGGCGACCGGCGCCATACGGGCGAGACCGGAGACCGCAAACTGGTTCACCTTGCTGAATTTACCCATCATCAGGGCACCGACCAGACCACCGAGGGGCAGTGCAATCAACGGATCCACCACGATACCGGCGACCGGCCGCAGGGCCAGCAGCAGGATGGCGACCAGCGGCGCGCTGATGGCGGCGGCAAAGCCCGGCAACTTGGCACCGGCAAAGCTCACCACTTCATCAGCAGCAACCTTGCTGCCCTTGTTGTTCAGCCGCTTGGCCAGCCAGTAGGCCATCACCAGACCGAACAGACCCGGAATGATGCCCGCTGCCATCACTGAGGTGAGGGGCAGATGGAAGGCGTCAGCCGCGGCAATGGCGTTGGGATTGGGTGACATGACGTTACCCGCCTTGCCGCCACCGATCATCGCCAGCAGGATGGCCGCCTTGGAGAGGTCGGCACGGCGGGCGATGGCCAGCGCAATGGGCGCAACGGTGATGACGGCCACGTCCACGAATACGCCGACCGCAGTCAGGATCAGAGTCGCCAGCGCCAGTGCCAGCAGGGCGCGGGTTTCACCGAGCTTTTTGACGATGGTCTCGGCGATAGTGGTGGCCGCGCCCGATTCGATCAGCACACCCGCCAGCACACCGGCCGCCAGGATCCGCATCACCGCAGTGGTGATCCCCTGGGCGCCGCCGATCATCAGGGCGACGGTCTGGGTCAGATCGGCACCGCCAATCAGGCCACCGGCCAGGGCCCCCACGATCATGCCGTAAGCGGGCGGCACCTTCTTCAAAATGAGGATGATGGCGATGGAGAGCGCCGCGATGGCGCCAAGGGCAGTAACCGGGATCATGACGGACACCTTCAATGGGAGTGAATGGCCGCCATTATGGAGATCTGCAATCAGAATGCTTTGGCCAAATAGCCAAAAATAACATCATTTAAATGTATTTTTTTGTCCAATCTCACAATCACAAGTCGAGATTAAGGCCGAGATAGAGCAAAAATTTGTCGTCTAACTTGTTGAAATTCAACCCGGTTATCTGCTCGATCCGGCTTAGTCGGTAACGCAGGGTATTGGGGTGAATGAACAGGGCTTCGGCACAGCGATGCAGATCACAATCCTGCAAGAAATAGTGGCGCAGGGTCTTCTGCAGCGCCCCCTTGCCATCTTCCCGGGCCAGTTTCTGCAGCGGTGTGCGCAGCTGATCCGCTTGCCAAGAGTCCGCCAGACTCCCCAGCAGCACCGGCAAGCGGTAATCCTCGAAGAAGTAGACCTGTTTGCGCGGCGCCTGCCGCATGCCACGGCGCAATGTATCTCGCGCCGTCTGGTAAGAGCGCGCCAGCCCGCCGATCCCGGCGAAGTAATCGCCCACCGCGATATGCACCTTGAAGTGGGGAATGCGGGCCAGCAACTGCTTGATCCGGCTGCGCTCCTGCGCCGATTGCCAAACGCCATCACTCAATTGCGCCGGTTTGAGCACCACTATCTCGTCGAGCCCGTTGATGGCGACCAGATTGTCCCGCTCCGGGTTCTCCAGCTGATGAACCAGCTCCCGCAGACGAGCAGGGTCGGCCTCCTCCAGGGCCAGCACGGCCACCACCCTGGGCTGGGCCAACTCCAGCCCGAGAAAGCGGGCCGCCTGCTGCAATTGATCGACTCGCCCCTCACCACGTATAAGCTGCAACACCAGCTCCTCCTTGTGGCGCTTGTCCCACTGCAACTGCTCGGTAAGCGCCGCCTGCTCCAGGATCAGTTCTGCCGTCATTCGCACCAGCTCGGCGTAAGCACGCACTTCCTCCGGATCGCCGGAGATGCCGATCACCCCGATCAGCTCCCCCTGATAGGAGATGGGTAGATTGATGCCGGGTCGCACTCCTTTTAGCTGCAAGGCTGTCGCCTCGCTGATCTCCACCACCCGGTTTTCGGTGAGCGCCAGCACAGCCCCTTCGTGGCGCTGATGGATCCGCTCCGGATTGCCGGACGCAATGATGAGACCGTGTTCGTCCATCACGTTGACCGAGAACGACAGGATCTTCATCGCCCGTGCGACGATCTGGCGGGCAAGGTTATCGTTTAGCTGCATAACATCTCCGGACAAGGGGCAGATCTGGCTACGTCACCACGAGGCAATTCAGGGCACATGGGCGCAAAGATGCCACATCATCAAGACAAGCGAGAGGGGGATCGCTAGAATAGGCCACTTTACCCGATGTGTGCCCCGCCATGGAGCAGGAATTGCGTGCTTGCACCCGCCTGCCCGTGATGGCCCATCCCTCCGATCTGGACTGTGCTATGGATTATGAATTTCGCCGCGACCCGTTTGGTGGCTATCGCGCCCGGTTCTCCATGGGCCATGAAGCCATCGGTCAGTGGCTGATCGACGAGGTTGGCAAGGATGAGGAGAAGCTCGACGAGCTCTTCTCCATCATTGATCAGCTCTCCAACCACACCCGAGTCGAATACCGGCTCAACGGCGGTGATTACTCCCTGCTGCTGACCCATGAAGAGGCGGAGGTGAAAGCCAACGCCCTCAATATCGAGCTGGGTGAGGATCTTGACGATCTCGCCTACTACGATGATGAACAGCTGGCTATGTGCGGGCTGGAAGATTTTGCCCAGGTGCTCGGCTCCTGGCGCGCCTTTATCCGTAACGAGGATATGGGCTGATTGACCCAATGTCGGATTACTATGTCGGGCAAACGTGCCCTTTTGCCTAACTCAATAGGATTGACTATGTCTATTTACGATTTTGATGACGAACTGCCGGAAGACGAAGAACAGGAATCCACCAAGAAAGCGGCTGCACCTGCCAAGAAGAAAGGCAAGCAGGTGATGAACACTCAGGTCAACCTGAGCCCGCGCGATGCCAGCCGCCTGAACGGCATGCACGTTGAAGCGATCGCCACTCTGGACGACGTCAGCCTGCCGAAGAACGTCATCTTCAAGGCTGGCCTGATCGCCCTGGGCGAACTGGAAGCTGGCAAGCGCGCCGATATCATCGCCCGCGTGATTGCCGAATCAGGCCGCTAATCGCCCCTGAAGGCATAAAGAAAGCCGGAGCCACTGCTCCGGCTTTTTGTTTTCCGCCCAGGCACTCTCAACGGCAATCGATCCCCTTTCCGGCTCGGGATATCAGTTGGTCATAGTGACCATCGGCACGGGCGGCAGCCAAGGCATGATTGAACCGCTCAAGCAGGCTGGCGGCCTCCGGGTACTGCCGTGAAATGATCAGGTAAAAGGTGTCGCTCTGGCGAAAGTGGGGCAATGCCTGCAGATGGCAGGGATCACCAAACAGCTGGCGGCTGGCATCCCAGGTCACCGTCTCGTTCATCGGCAGCAGATCGATCCGTTTGCGATCCAGCAGTTGCAGACACTGTGCCAGGGTCTTGGGGCGCTGCAGATCCAGCCCGAAACGCTTGATCACCCCGTCAGCATGGCTGGTGCTCCACCCCAGCGGAATGCAGACTCGCAGCCCTTGCCAGCGGCCAGCCTGAATAGCCTCGCTCCCCCGATAGGTGAACCAGGATAGGCGATCTATGTGAATGGGAGCACTGTAGTGGAACAGCTTGGCCCGCTCGGCAGTCCAGGCGTAGGGGAAGGTGGCCGCGACCAACCCATTGCGGGTCAACTGATAGCCGCGGGGCCAGGGCAGGTAGTCGACCTGGATCTCCCGATACCCGGCCTCTTGCAGCAGGGTCGTCACCAGCCGGGTGCTCTCGCCACCTTCAGGCAGTGCCTTGCCGGTATAGGGGGTGAACTCACCGGTCACCAGCAGCAAGGGTGCCGCCTGCAGCCAGACACACCAACAACACAACAACAACCACAGACAGTGCTTCATCAGCTGCTCTCCCTTTACCCTGTTGATGAGTATAGAGAAGGGATCCGACCACCTCCTGCGCGGTTGTCCTGCTGACGCCCACTTGTTAAGGTTGCCGCCTGCCTCGATCAAGGAGATCCAATGTTACCCCTTCCCGACTCATTTATCTGGGGCGCGCTGGCACTGGCCGTGCTGCTTGCCCTCTTCTGCCAGCGTCTTCCCGCCTTTGCCCTGCTGGGACTCTCCCTGCTGCTGGCCTTGTGGCTTGACCGAATGACACTACCTGCCCTGCTGGTCTCGGTCGCAGGATTACTGCTGGCGTGGCGTACGCCAACCCTCCCCGCCCGCCGGGCGATGGCGGCCAGAGTGGTGCTGATCCTCTGGGCGATTGCGCTGACCCTGCACCTCATCCCCGGCTTCAACAATCTCAAGGTGCTGGATCAGGCGCTGGCAGGCCCCGCCAGCGTGCCGTTCAACATGTATCTGAACCTCGACAAGCCGCTGCTGTTCTTTGGCTTGCTGCTGGCCTGCCCGATGCTGCAGGGCAAGGGGGGCGCAATCCGCTGGCGCCCGCTGGTCCTGTTACTGCTGCCGCTGGGTGCCCTGCTGGTCATCGCCTGGCAGTTGGGGGCACTGAAACCGGAAGTGGGTCTGCCCCACTGGTGGTGGCTGTTTGTACTCAACAATCTGCTGTTCACCTGTGTGGCGGAAGAGGCGCTGTTTCGTGGCGCGATCCAGCAGGGGCTGACCGAACGTTACCGCCCCTGGATTGGCATCGTCGTAGCTGCGCTACTGTTCGGAGCCATCCACCTGCCCGGTGGCCCACTGCTGGCGCTGTTTGCGACCCTGGCAGGCTGCTGCTATGGCCTGGCATTCCAGCTCAGTGGGCGACTCTCCGTAGCCATCCTGATCCACTTCGCCTTCAACTTCGCCCATCTGGCGCTCTTCACCTACCCGCTGGCCCACCGCTAACTCCTGAAGGCGCCTGACACGGGCGCCTTCCCTCGCTCCTCCCCCTATCTATTTAAGCGTGCTGCCTCGCTCGCTTTACACCTTCACAAAGCTCCAAACAAAACCAATTCATTTACTTGTAACTAAAATGTAAACAAACTGACCTCTGCATTCGCCATAACAGTCACTTTCCATTGCCCTGCAACCAAAAGGATCCTGTGATGCAGAAAACCCTCAGTTATGCCGCCCTGCTGCTGGTCAGCCAGTTCCCGCAACTGGCACTGGCCGATACCGATGTCTACCTCACCAACAACAGCCCTGAACCGCTCCAGATCGACATCCTCCAAAGCGGCAGCGGCCAGCTGCAACCCGGTAGTCAGTGGAGCCAGCACCGCACCGAGCTGGGCCCGTGGGAGAGTGCCATGGTGCTCAGCTTTAATCGCTATGAGGGGGTAAAAGCGGGCAAGAGCTATCTGTTCGAAACCCGCGTGACCACAGCGGCAGGCGACGTCTATCGGCTCAACCAGCTGATGGAGGGAACCTGGTGGAACACCACCTTGCAGCACGGTGGCGAGACGCCGACCAGTGCATCCGGCTGGCAAAACGATCGGGCGATCCACCGCGTTGCGGGGCCACAAGAGCTGGCCTTTGCCGCCAAGTTCACCGGCCGCTACGACGATCTGCACTATATGATCACGCCCCCCCAAAAACGGGAACAGCCGGAACCGGCAGAAAACAGGCTCAAGGTGGCCAGCTACAACGTCTGGGCGCTGCCGGTCATCGCCTCCAGCATCGGCGAGCGATTGACCTTGCTGCCTGATTATCTCAAGGGTTATGACGCCCTGCTGCTGCAAGAGGTATTCGATGGCCGCCGCGAGGGCTTTTTGCAGGCGCTGGCGAAAGAGTACCCCTACCAGACCAAGGTGCTCGACAAGCCCGGGGTCAACATCCACGACGGCGGCGTGGTGATCGTCAGCCGCTATCCCATAGTGCGGGAGGCCCAGTTGGTCTATCCCCAATGCACCGGCACCGACTGCTTCGCCGACAAGGGGGTGATGTACGCCGAGGTGATCAAGGGGGGCAAGGCGTGGCACCTGTTCGCTACCCACACCGCCAGCTTCGACACTGACGAGGCACGCAAGCTGCGCCAGATCCAGTTCGGCCAGATCCGCTCTCTGGCTGCCAGCCTCAAGATCCCGACCACGGACATCGTCATCTACGGCGGCGATTTCAACGTCAACAAACGCAAGTTTGCCGATGACTACGCCAATATG
>NZ_QAJD01000170.1:29718-30922 GCF_003061465.1 Aeromonas sp. HMWF017 | reverse complement strand
AACCCGCCTATGGCGGCTATACCGAAGCCACCTTCGATCCCAGGATCAACCCCTATGCCGGCGGGCCGCTCTCGGGCGGGGCCAATGTCGAGTATCTGGACTATCTGGTGGTAAGCCGGGAGTACGGCGCCGTACGCCACAACCTCAACACGGTCTGGATCCCGCGCAGCAGCGATGGCAGCCTCTGGCCCGCTAGCAACCTCTCCGATCACTTCCCGGTCAAGGGAGAGATCAGCCGATGACTCGCCGTTACGGGATACTGGCGCTGGCTATCCTGACCCTTTTGCTGGTGAATCTGGGCTGGCAGGAAGAGCAGCCCCCGATATCGCCAGAACGGTCGGAGACGTCCTCTCTGGCCAATCCACAATTGCCAGCAGAACCGGAGAGCCCGCCTCCCAACATGCCAAACGCTGAGTGGATGGATGGCAAAAGCAAAGAAGTGCCCAGCAGCTGGCAGGCGATGCCGGATGAACTGATCAACCAGCTTGCCAACGAGATCAGCGACAGCGAGTTGCCGCTGGCGCAGCGTGTAAGCAATCTGGAAGCAACAGAAGCCGGGTGGCTGAGCGAGGGGGAGAGCCTGATCCGGCTACAGGGACGCTATGCCCTGGCGCTGGATCAGTTGGCGCAGGAGAGCGAGCAGTTACCGCTGGCAGAGCGGCTGGACGCCCTCAGCCGCTTGCAGGATCGGTGGGCGGCGGATAATCCGGATCTGGCAGGCGAGCTGTTCAACCCGGATGCCCGCCTGCAGCAAGCTCGTCAGCTTTGGGGAGATGAGGATCTGGCCACCCTGGCCCGCCACTTCCTCCCCGCAGAGAAGGCTGAAGCCACGCTGGCGTTTGCCGAGGCGCGCCAGCAGCAGCTCGATCAACGCAGCCGCTACCAGCGAGAGCTGGCCGAGCTGGAGCAGCAACTGGCGACCAGCCAACAGCAGATGGATCCTGCGCTGTGGCAACAGCACAAGGAGGGGGTGTTGAGCCAGTGGCGTCGTGACTTCTTCGCGCGGGAACAAGGTAAACCCTGAGGTCAGCGCTTGCCCTTGAACTGCTTGACGCTGCGTTTGGCCTGAGTGCGGCGATTGGCCTGCTTGTCACGAGGGGGGCGCTTGCCCTCCCCGCTGGCAGGCTGGTCGGTAACCGGGAATCCCGCCAGATCGCCCAACGGCAGCTCGCGGCCGGTCAAGGTGCGAATGGCTTGCAGCATG
>NZ_QAJD01000170.1:25952-29708 GCF_003061465.1 Aeromonas sp. HMWF017 | reverse complement strand
CGCCATGACAAACCAGCGAGATGGCCAGCCCCTCGCGGCCAGCCCGGGCGGTACGACCGATGCGGTGTACATAGACAGGGGCGCTGGCGGGCAGATCCAGATTGATCACCACCGGCAGCGCCTCCACATGGATGCCGCGCGCCATCAGGTCGGTGGCCACCAGTACCCGAACCTTGCCCGCCTTGAAATCGGCAAGAGCCTGCTCGCGCACCACCTGCTCCTTCTCGCCATGGAGTGCAGCCACCGCAATGCCCGCCTTGGCCAGCTTTCTGGCAACCCCGTCGGCATCATCCCGCGCACTGATAAAGACCAGCACCTGCGGCCACGCCTGCTCCTTGAGCAAGCTGATGAGCGCCGGGACCTTGCTGCTCTTGTTGACCAGATAGAGTCGCTCTTCGATCTCGTTTACCACGCTGTTAAGGGGGTTTGCCTCGATACGGGTAGGCTCGCGCAGCAGGCCGTTGGCCAGCGCCTCCAGTTCGGCAGGCAAGGTGGCGGAGAAGAGCAGGGTCTGGCGATCCGCAGGAATAAAGCCGAGTAGCGCCTTGATGTCGGGAGCAAAGCCCATCTCCAGCAAGCGATCCGCTTCATCCAGCACCAGCAGTTGCAAACCATCCAGCCCCAACAGTTGCTGGGTCAGCAGATCCCGCAGCCGCCCCGGCGTGGCGACCAGCAGCTGTGGCCCCTGCGCCAGTTCGGCTTGTTGCCGCTCCTTCGCAACGCCCCCACACAACGTCACGATACGCAGCCCCAGCGCCTCGGCGCCCTCTTTAAGCGCAACAGTGACCTGAATCGCCAGCTCGCGAGTTGGCACCAGCACCAGACCCTGCACCTGGCTGGAGGCAGGATCCAGCCGTTGCAGCAGCGGCAAGCCAAACGCCAGCGTCTTGCCGCTGCCGGTCTGGGCCAGCGCCAGCAGATCCTGCCCCGCCAGCGCCGCCGGAATCGCCAGTTGCTGGATGCGGGTCGGCGTCTGCAAGATCGCGGGCAAAGAGGCAAGCAAGTCGGGATGAAGGGCAAGTTCGCTAAAGGTCATGGCGCTACGTCAACAAAGAAGTGGGAGGCGAAGTCTAGTGAGCGGGGGCCGAGAAGTAAAACCCTATCCATGATGGTTTGGCCATGGGGCGCTGACGACGGGCTGACTACACTTTAGCTGACCCATCACCAAGAGAGACTCGCCATGACCAGACACATCCCCCTTATGCTGCTCGTGGTCACCCTGCTCGGCAGCGCCACCCTCGGCCTGTCGCAGACTCCGGAAAACGACGCTGCCCCCGAGCCGCCGAAGCCGGTGCGCATCCTCAATGCCCACCTTGGCGAGCTGCCGGGGCTGATCAATGCCGACAAGACAGGCCCCTTTGTCGACCTGGTGCACGCCATCGATGACCTCTACCCCGATGTAACCATCAAGATCACCATCTACCCCATCGCCCGTGCCATGGCTGGGGTGATCTCCGGCAAGGCTGATCTGGGGCTGCCCGCCATCCGCAACCTCAAGGATATCGATATGCTGGCTTATCGCTTCAGCACCCGCAGTTTTGGCAAGGTTGCCCATGTGATTTACAGCAATACCGTCTATCCGGTCACCACGGATATGGCCTATGGCATAGTGCCCACCAAACGGGATCTGCTGATCGAGGCCGTACCCGACTATATGCCCTTCCCGGTGCAGCGCTCGATGAGTATCGAGCAGTCACTGCGCAAGCTCTCACGCGGCCGTATCGACGCCTTTGTCTGGGCACAAGAGGAGGCCGACCTGATGCTCAAGCAGCTGGGGCTGACCAATATCAGGCGAGAATTTTTCGGGGATTTCGAGGATGTCTTCATCATCCAGAAAGGGGCTGCAGGTGATGAGATGGACGAATTTCTCCGCCAAGCCATTGATCAGCTGGCCGCCACCGGCAAACTGGCCGAGATCTACGAGAAGATCCACCGCCCCTATGTGGAGTGGCAACCCTCCCCAACCGCCAAGGCTGAACCGGCGACCACCCCGCCAGCTACGCCCTGAACGGACAATTCCCGCATAAAAAAATCCCGCCGAAGCGGGATTTTTTTATGGCTTGCAGCCTTACAGCACGGCCAGCGCCGCAGCGTAGTTCGGCTCGTCGGCCACTTCGGCAACCAGCTCGCTGTGCAGCACCTTGTTGTCACCATCCAGCACCACGATGGCGCGAGCGGTCAGACCGACCAGCGGACCGGAAGAGAAGGCAACGCCGTAATCTTCCATGAAGGCCGCACCGCGCAGGGTGGAGAGAGTCACTACCTTGTCCAGACCTTCGGCGCCACAGAAGCGGGACTGGGCGAACGGCAGATCGGCGGAGATGCACAGCACGACAGTGTTCTCCAGCGCGCTGGCCTGCTCGTTGAACTTGCGCACAGAGGTCGCGCAGGTCGGGGTATCGACGCTCGGGAAGATGTTCAGGATTTTGCGCTGACCGGCAAAGCTTGCCAGGGTCACGTCGGAGAGATCCTTGGCCACCAGGGAGAAGGGCTTGGCTTGCTCACCGGCGACCGGGAAGTGACCAGCGACGGAAACCGGGTTGCCTTGCAGAGTGACTGAGTTGCTCATGTGTTATGTCCTTTATTGGTGTAGTAAAAATCCGAGTGATCAGTATAGGGGCGGCGAGACCAGACAAACACCCTCGAAGACAAGGGATATAAAGGGGTTGACCTTGGACTTAACACCAAGGTTTAGACTCCTTCTCGGTAATCAGGGATCTCGCAGGGGCGGGATCCATCAAGAGGGACTCATCATGAGCAAATCCTGCTGCAATCATCAGCACACCGCCCCCATCAAGGCCGTCAGCAAGGCGGCCCCCGGCCAGAGTGAGCATCACCACGATAGCCACTGCTGCGACAACACCACGCCCGTCAGTTGCTGTTCAACCCAGACGCCTCATGAGCACGCATCCCGTGACTGCAATGAATCCCCCGGGGATGAAGAGCCCCCCCGAGAAAGCTGTCACGATCAAGCGTACTGCAGCGCCTCCTTATCACCAGCTCACGATCATAAGCATGAGCATGAGCATGAGCATGAGCACGATACGCCCCCTGCCGACCCGCTGGTTGCACCGGTACAAGGCAACAGCCGCCACAGCTGGCAGGTATTGGGGATGGATTGCCCCAGCTGCGCCCGCAAGATCGAGACCGCCGTCAGCCGGGTGAGCGGCGTGCAACAGGCGCGCGTGCTGTTTGCCACCGAGAAGCTGGTAGTGGATCTGGCACCCGGCCTCTCCCCCGATCCCGTCACCGCCGCCGTGCTGGCCGCCGGTTTCCAGCTCAAGGGGGAAAGTGCTGACAAGCAGGCAGCTGGCCGTAAGCAAGCGTCACAACAGCCCCTGCAAGGCAATCTATTCGGTAACTTTTTGGGCAAATATTGGCAGCCCCTGTCACTGGCCGGCCTGATGTTGGTCGCCGCCCTGCTGCCGAAAGAGCTCGGTCAGCCGCTCTTTACCCTGGCGACCCTCTGGGGGCTGTGGCCCATCTCCCGCAAGGCGTGGGCGCTGACCAAGAGCGGCTCCCCCTTCGCCATCGAGACCCTGATGACGGTCGCCGCCGTGGGCGCCCTGTTTCTCGGCGAAACCGCCGAAGCGGCCATGGTGCTGCTGCTGTTCATGTTGGGCGAGCATCTGGAGGCCTACGCCGCCGGACGCGCCCGGGCCGGAGTGACCGCCCTGATGGCGCTGGTGCCCGACAAGGCGCTGCGCATCCGTACCACTGCCGAGGGCGAGGTGCGGGAAGAGGTCGCCGCCGATC
>NZ_QAJD01000170.1:15946-25926 GCF_003061465.1 Aeromonas sp. HMWF017 | reverse complement strand
CCTGCCGACGCCCGCCTGCTCGATGAGCTCGGTGCGTTTGACGAGAGCGCCCTGACCGGTGAGTCTATTCCGGTGGAACGCCGTCAGGGTGACAAGGTGCCGGCCGGCAGTCTGGCTGCAGATCGAGTGCTGCGCCTTGAAGTCGTCTCCGAGCCCGGCAACAACGCCATCGACCGCATTCTGCACCTCATCGAGGAGGCCGAAAGCCAGCGCGCGCCCATCGAGCGCTTTATCGACCGCTTCAGCCGCTGGTACACCCCGGCCATGATGCTGGTCGCCCTGCTGGTGGTGCTGATGCCGCCCCTTGCCTTCGGCCAGAGCTGGGACGAGTGGATCTATCGCGGGCTGGCGCTGCTGCTCATTGGCTGCCCCTGCGCGCTGGTCATCTCCACCCCGGCAGCGGTCACCTCGGCGCTGGCCGCCGCAACCCGTCAGGGGGCGCTGATCAAGGGGGGGGCCGCACTGGAGCGACTGGCCCATATCGATACAGTCGCCTTTGACAAGACCGGCACCCTGACGCTGGGCAAGCCGCAGCTGACCGAGCTGGTGAGCCTCAATGGCCAGCCGGAGGACGAGTTGCTGGCACTGGCGGCTGCCATCGAGCAGGGCTCCCACCACCCGCTGGCCCGCGCCGTGGTCGCCAACGCGACCGAACAGGGGCTGACGCTGGCGGAGGCCCGCGACCTGCGCGCACTGCCGGGCATGGGGGTTGAGGGACGCGTCAACGGTGAACTGTGGCAACTGCTGGCACCGAGCCGGGTGGCGGCCCTGAATATGGAACAGCAAACCCGGATTGCTTCGCTGGAGCAGCAGGGCAAGACCGTTGTGGTGCTCTGCCAGAGCAGCGATGCTCAGGCGTTGCCGGTTGCCCTGCTGGCGCTGCGGGATCAGATCCGGCCGGAGGCGGCGGCTGCGCTGCAAGAACTCCATCAGCTCGGGCTCAACAGCATCATGTTAACCGGGGATAACCCCCGCGCTGCTGAGGCGATCGCCACCGAGCTGGGCATGGGCTGGCGCGCCGGTCTGCTGCCGGAGAACAAGGTAGAAGAGATCGCCAAGCTCGCCAGCACCCGGAAGGTTGCCATGATCGGCGATGGCATCAACGATGCCCCCGCCATGAAGCGGGCCAGTATCGGCATCGCCATGGGGGGCGGCACCGATGTGGCGCTGGAGACCGCAGATGCGGCGCTGACCCACAACCAGCTCGGCGGTATTGCCGCGATGATCCGGCTGTCGCGGGCGGCACTGGCCAATATTCACCAGAATATCGCGCTGGCGCTGGGGCTGAAGGCCATCTTCCTGGTCACCAGCCTGCTCGGCATTACCGGCCTGTGGATTGCGGTGCTGGCCGATACCGGCGCCACCGCGCTGGTGACCGCCAACGCCTTGCGGCTGCTGCGCAAGGGTTAAGCCAGCCAATGGCATCCCAGCCAAAAGCCGTCCCCCAACCGGGACGGCTTTTCATTTTCCTCTCATTTCTCTCACGGCACCCCGTAAAAGAAAAAGCGCGCCTGCCGGTCGGCAGTCGCGCTTTGCTTACTCTCTCGGAGTTATCCCACCCTTGGCAAGGTGGAATTCAACCCGGGGGCGCCGAGCCATCCCCCGGACTCAATGGCTTGCTTACTTGACGCTGCACTCCTGAATGACAGCAGTACCCGCCTTGACGCCAGCCGGGTCAACCTTCACCAGCACACTCCACAGCCCCTGCGGCAGGGTGATGCTGTTATTGGCACTGCCCCCCTTGGAGAAGGCGAACGAATAGCCGGTTTCAGCGTTCACCGCGCCGCCACCGTTGAGCAGGTACTCCTTGCTCCAGTCCTCATTGGCGACCTTGAACTCGGTGCTGCCGGCGTAGTTGAACGCCGCCTGATAGATGGCAAGATCGCCGTCCATCCCCTTGTAGCTCAGCTGGTACTGGGGCTGGGCTCCCCAGCCGGAGAGCTCACCCTTGACGAACAGGTTGTAGCCGAGCGGATTGCCCGCCACAGTCTCCAGCACCTTGCAGCTCTGCACCGGCTCGGTGAAGCTGACGCTCAGGGTCGGTTTGTCCTTGTTCATGGCGGTAAAGACAAACTTGTAGCTGCCTGCCTTGGCCAGATCGACACCGATATTGCCGGTTTCTCCCCCCTTGCAAAGGGTCAGCGGAGTGCCGACCACCAGCTTGTCACCGGCGTTGCAACTGCCGTAGTTAATGCCCCAGCCAGAGTCCGCCACCTTCAATTCGGTGCTACCAAGCTGCTCCGCCGTCACTTCTGCGCTGAACTCGTACATGAAGTTACTGGTAAATGTCAGCGGATTCTTGTCGCCAAAACTGGGGTCCAAGAAGCCCTTCAGATAAACATCGGTGGTGCCAAACGGTGGCAGGGTGCTCAGGTCGGTCTTCTTGCTGACCGGCAGGCCCGCCCCCTGTGCACCAGACTGCGGCTTGACGAACACGGCGGCAGACCAGGCCCCCAGCGTCAGCTGGCCATTATCATAGGCGGCGCCGCTGGCGATGCTGTCGACTGCGCGATGCTTGCTGCTTAGCACCATACCGCTCAGGTCGATGGGCTGATCGTTGCCGTCACGGAAGTCGCCGATGCTCTGGCTCTGGTTGCTGGCGTTGATCATCACCACCAGACCGTCGATGGCCGGATCCAGATCCGCCCCGGCACTGACGCCATCATCCACCGTCATGACGATAAGGCCCGGCACCTGATCCGGGCCGGTATTGCGGAAGTCGACCCGCTTGATCACCTCGGCACCGCTGCCCAGACGCAGCAGGCGGGAGGAGTTGCGCAGCTCCGCCAGCTCCTGATAGAAGCTCACCATCTGCGCCATCTCGGCCGAGCCCGGCTTGGCATGCTTGCCAAGCACCTGCTCGATCAGCGGATAGTTGTCGCCATCCTTGTCCTTGCGCGGCAACCCCTTGTCGAAGTTGTTGTCGCCCAAGGTGTAGTCGACCTTGTTGTACCAGTCGCCCGAGTCATAGCTGTCCCGCTCCATGGATTTGGAACGCAGCAGCTCGACACCGGCGTGGGTGAAGGGAATGCCCTGACCCAGCATGGCAGTAGCCAGCGATACCCCCTGCATCCGCACCAGATCGGCTCCGGCAGGCGCCTTGTAGATCAGGTTGTCGAACAGGGTCTGGTTGTCGTGCTTGTCGACATAGTTCTGCACCTCCACCGGATCCTGGGCATAACCGGCGCTCTGACCGTTGTAGTCGATCTCGGCGCCTTTCTTCGGCATGCCATCCTTGTCGGTCAGCACGAACTCCTTGAGGTTGCCCGCCATGCCGAGCCGCACCAGATCGGACTGGTGCAAGGCCGTCGCCAGATCCACCTTGCTCATTTCGTTAGGATCGACGAAGGCACCGTTGCCAAAGCCCTGGGTCTTGCGAATGGTATCGCCACCGTCGAACGGACTGCCGCCGCGCACCGCATCGCGCAAGCGATCGGAGAAGGAGCCGATACCGGTACCGCCCAGATGCTTCTGGGTCGCCTGCACGAAGCGCTTGTCATCCTGCACTTCACCGAAGTTCCACCCCTCGCCGTAGAAGTACATCTCGGGATTGACCTTCTTCACCGCGGCCAGCGCCTGCACCATCTGATCTTTCGGGTGGTGGCCCATCAGGTCGAAGCGGAAGGCGTCGATCTTGTAGTCGCGCGCCCAGGTCACCAGCGAGTCATCCATCAGCTTGGCAAACATGGCGTGTTCCGGCGCCGTGTTGGAGCAGCAGGTGGAGTTCTCAACCGAGCCGGTCTCCGGATTGAGGCGCTGATAGTACCAGGGCACTATCTTGTCGAGCACCGACTTGGGACCGAGCCCGGATTCGTTGGTGTGGTTGTAGACCACGTCCATCACCACGTTCATGCCGATGTTCTGCTTGATGGCCTTGACCATCTCGCGGAACTCCAGAATACGTTTAGTGCCCTCGGCGTTGGTGGCGTAGGAGCCTTCCGGCGTGGTGTAGTGGTAGGGATCATAACCCCAGTTGAAGGAGTCGACGCCGCGCAGATAGCCGGAGAGCTCCTGCACCTGCGGATTATCCTTGCTGTCGCCCCCTTGCAGGTCGGCCAGCACATCTCCCACGGTCTGACCGCCACCGCAATAGCTGCCAAACTTCGAGTTTTTCACCTCCGGATTGACCTGACAGAGCTTGCTGAAGTCATCGCCGAGATTGGCCACCTTGGCCGGATCCTCGTTGACGGTGGCAATATCGAACACCGGCAGCAGGTGCAGGTGGCTGACGCCGCTCTTTGCCAGCGCTTTCAGATGGTTGACCGGTACAGAGTCGGGCTGGGTCAGACCGACAAATTTGCCGCGCTTCTCTTCATCGGTGGAGGCATCGTTCCCGGTCAGGTCGCGAATATGGGCCTCATAGATGGTGATATCGGCGGGGTTCTGCTGGCTATGAGGCGCCTTGAGGCTGTCCCACCCTTCCGGTTTCAGGGCCGGATCGTCGAGATCCACTACCTGACTGAACTCGGAGTTCATCGCCAGACTCAGGGAGTAGGGATCGGTCACCTCGTAGCGCTCGACCTTGCGGCTCAGCGGGTGGTAGACCTCCATGTCGTAGCGGTAGAACTGGCCGATCAGCTCGCTGCCCCCTTCGTAACTCCAGCTGCCGCTGGCGCTGTCGAAGGTCATCGCCACTTCACCACTCTTCTGGTGACTGGCGTTGTAGAGGGCCAGCTTGATCGACTTGGCGGTCGGCGCCCAGAGGCGGAAGGTCACCCGGTTGCCCTTCACCACGGAGCCATAGCTCAGCTTGGTCGCCTCTGTCGCATAGAGCGCATCGAGGGCACCGGCGCTCTGTACCAGAGTTGCCCCCTGCAGGATACCGTCGGCATCGGTGCCGATAGCCACCAGCTCACCCTTGAGCAGCGGCTTGAGATCTTTACCGGCCGGCAGGGCAAAGGCGGCGGCATCCTTGAGGTGCGGATATTTGGCCTGCTGCTCGGCAGTCAGGCTGGTCGCGGTCAGGCTGATATAGGGGAAATCGAACACCCCATCGGCATTGGCCTTGATGGTACCCGAGTCGGTGTAATAGAGGCGAATGTGGGGCTTGTCCTTGCCCCCTTGCCAAATCAGGGTATTGCCATCGATAAGATGAGCGCTGGCCCCCGCCACGCCAAAGGCGGCAGTGAAGGCTTCGGCACGGCTGCCAAACAGATCTTTCTTGCCCGCGACGATGGCCACGGTGCGATCCGGATGCTCACTGAAGATCACCTTCATATCGCTGCCGGTCAGGTTGGCCAGATCGCCGTTGCGGGCGATAAAGTTGATGCACCCTTCCACATTTTTGAGCGGAACGACCCAGGCCGGACCAAAGCTGTCGGCGGTGGCCGGTGTCTTGCTCTTGTCATCCCACCCGGTATTCAGGCCGCTATCTGCCGTTGCCTGGCAGGCGTCGTTGTTCCAAAGGTGCAGGCTGTAGCTGTCAAACGGTGCCTTGGCGCCTTTGGCTGCCGACTGGGTATCCACCAGCGCAATGACCACCTGATTGTCCCCGGCAACCAGCAGCTCTTTCGGGGGATCCATCTTGGGCAGACGAGCGACAGGCCCATCGGTGACTTCAGGTGTAGGCGGTGTAGGGGGGACGGGGTTCACACCGGAGGCATCAGAGCTGTTGTCATTACAGCCAGACAAAAGCGCGAGCAGTGAGGCTGTTACCAGCGCCACTTTGGTCTTTTTCATATCCATATTTTTATAATTCCCGCTGTAGTTAGTCTCGATAGTCGAGCACCCGGTCATTGCCAGGCGGTGCCATATTAATCAGCGGCAATCGATTCAAATGTGAGCGGAAAGGCAAAAAAACTATCCAGTTTCAACAAGATAACGTTTTCAGACTGAAACTTCGATCCGGCTCACAGACCTCGCAGCCATTTGGCCTCATATCTGGAAAACGGCAGTCACGGGGTCAGAAAAGCAATGTCTGATCAAGTGGATAGACAAGGAGTAAACAATGAAACGGATTGAAGAGCAGGCAAGACGACTCGATCAGGAGTATCAGGCGATCGGGCAGCTGTTCGACCAGTTCTGCCAGCAGGCTGGCACCCTGGCCGAGCAGTATCACTTCTTCAACTGGCCCGATTATGAAGACTCGCCCCCGCTGAGCCGCGCCTTCACCCTGCTGGGGGAACCCCGCGAACTGCGGCTGCGCTGTCAGCCCGGTGAGCGCTCCGCCCTCAATGGCCTGATCCAGGTGGTCTCGGAGGATGGCACCATAGATGCAAGCCTCGGGTTTCGCGCCGATGGCCAGCTGCTGCTGGAGTCCGGCAAGCTGCTGGACAACCCGCCCGGACTGCTGCTCAAGCTGCTGCTCGGCGCAGTGTGGCAACACAAGCCCCAGAATGAGATCACTGGGCAGCCGCACTGACATCAGGGAACCAACGGCACTGAAACCAGGGGGACCAACAGTCCCCTCTGTTTATCCTACTCGCTGGCGATCTCGATGGTCACATGCACCAGCTCTTCATAGATCGCCAGCCGCTCGCGGATCTGCTGCGCCGGTAGCGGATTGACCATCAGCAGAGAGAGCACGCAGGCATACTGCTGCTGCCCTACCCGCCAGACATGCAGATCGCGAATATCAGTGCCCGGCAGCTCGGCAATCACCTCGCGGATCTCCGCCACCAGCGGGGTATCCATCTCGGCATCCAGCAGCACCTGACCGGAGTCGCGCAACAGGCCCCAAGCCCATACCGCGACCAGTCCGGCACCCACTATGCCCATCAGCGGATCCAGCCAGTCGGCCCCCCACAGCATGCCCCCCACCAGCGCCAGAATCGCCAGCACGGAAGTGGCCGCATCCGCCAGCACGTGGATATAGGCGGCGCGCAGGTTGAGATCCTGATGGCCATGGTGATCGTCATGGTCATGATGATGATCGTGGTCGTGATGCTCATGATGGTGGTCATGCCCATGGTGATGGTGGCCGTGATCATCCTTGAGCAGCCAGGCACAGGCGAGGTTTACCAGCAGCCCCACCAGCGCGATAGCGATCGCCTGTTGATAGTGTATCGGGCTGGGATCCAGCAGCCGGAACACCGACTCGCACAGCATCAACCCGGCCACTCCCACCAGCAATAGGGCGCTGGTGAAGCCACCCAGCACCTCGATCTTCCAGGTGCCAAAGCTGAATCTGTGGTCGCGGGCGAAGTGGCGGGCGGCGCGGTAGGCCAGCACCGAGAGACCGAGCGCCAGCGCGTGGGAGCTCATGTGCCAGCCATCCGCCAACAGCGCCATGGAGTTGTAGAACCAGCCGCCGCCAATCTCCGCCACCATCATGATGACGGTCAGCAATACGGCCCAGCGGGTTTTCTGTTCGGCCAGCGGATTGCCCTCGTGGATGACGGGTTGATGGCAGTGGGATTGAGCGAGGGATGACATGGATTTCTCCTGAGAGCGATGACGCAATATACTATATCCCAGTATAGTTTTATTGATCGAGAGGATCCGTCATGTCCCACACCATTCACGACAAAAAGAAGCTGCTGGCACGGGTGCGCCGCATCAAGGGACAGGCCGGTGCGCTGGAGAGCGCACTGGAACAGGAGAGCGACTGCGCCGCTATCTTGCAGCAGATCGCCGCCATTCGCGGCGCCGTTAACGGCCTGATGCTGGAGGTGCTGGAGGGGCATATGCGCGAGCATCTCGGCGCCCCCGATGCCACCCCTGCCGAGCGATTGGAGGATCTGGATCAGGTGGTCAGCGTCCTGCGATCCTATTTGAAGTAAGCAGGATCGAGGCACCATCCCTCAGGCTCGACCAGCGTCGGGCTTGAGCCACCGCCAGCTTTGCGCCATGATGTCCAGCCCGGCTGACCGCCGGTTTTACTGGACAGTCAATTTCAAGGATCCCCCATGTTTGAACACGTCGATGCCTATGCTGGCGACCCCATCCTGACGCTAGTCGAGACCTTCCACAAAGACACCCGCGAGCAGAAGGTGAACCTGGGGATCGGCCTCTATTACGACGAGCAGGGGCGCATTCCGCTGCTGCCGTCGGTGCAGCAGGCCGAAGCTCAGCGCGCCGCCGCCCCGGCCCCACGCCCCTACCAGCCGATGGAAGGCGCCGCCAACTACCGCACTGCGGTGCAGCACCTGCTGTTTGGCGCCGACCATGAAGCGGTCAAGGCGGGACGTATCGCCACTATCCAGACCATCGGTGGCTCAGGCGCGCTCAAAATCGGCGCCGATCTGCTCAAGCGCTACTTCCCGACCTCCGAGGTGTGGGTCAGCAATCCGACCTGGGACAACCACAAGGCGATGTTCGAGGGAGCCGGCATCAAGGTGCACGACTACCCCTACTACGATGCGGCCACCGGCGGCGTGCAGTTCGATGCGATGATCGACTGCCTGAGCAGCCTGCCGGCGAAGAGCATCGTGCTGCTGCACCCCTGCTGCCACAACCCGACCGGGGTGGATCTCTCCCGCGCCCAGTGGGATCGGGTGATCGCACTGGTGGTCGAGAAGAACCTGATCCCCTTTATGGATATCGCCTATCAGGGCTTCGGCGACGGGCTGGAAGAGGATGCCTACGCCATTCGCTCCATGGTGGCCGCCGGCGTCAGCTTCTTCGTCAGCAACTCGTTTTCCAAGAACCTCTCCTTCTACGGCGAGCGCTGCGGCGGCCTGTCGGTCATCTGCAAGGATGCCGAAGAGGCGAGCCGGGTACTGGGTCAGATGAAGGCCACCGTGCGCCGCAACTACTCCAGCCCTCCTACTCACGGTGGCCAGATCACCGCGGCAGTGATGAGCCAACCCAAACTGCACGCCATGTGGGTCGATGAAGTGACCGAGATGCGCACCCGCATCAAGGCGATGCGCCAGAAGCTGTTCGAGGTGCTGAGCGCCAAGGTGCCAGGCCGCGATTTCAGCTACTTCATCAACCAGCGCGGCATGTTCAGCTACACCGGCTTCACCCCGGAGCAGGTTGACAGACTGCGCGAAGAGTTCGCCGTCTATCTGGTGCGCTCCGGCCGCATGTGCGTGGCGGGCCTCAACAGCCGCAACGTCGACTATGTGGCCGACGCCATGGCGGCGGTGCTCAAGGGCTAATCCGCACCAGCCCCGCTTTGGCGGGGCTTTTTTGTCTGTTGCGTTCGCAGCCACCTCTTGAGGAGTCTGCTCACCCTCCCCCTGCTGTGAGAGAATGCCAGCAGGTCACGCTGAATCTCCCTGATTCCAAGCCTGTTTATCTTCATCAATTTCAGGAGCCACTATGGATCTGATTGCTCTCTCTCGGCTGGGAGGTCGCCATCTGGTCACCCTGCACCTGCTGCTCGACAACCAGAGCGTCACCCGCACCGCCGAGCGGCTCTGCACCACGCCTTCCACCGTCAGCAAGACCCTCAACCAACTGCGGGATCTGCTGGGGGATCAACTGCTCTACCGCCAGGGCAACCAGCTACTGCTCACCCCCATGGCCGAGCGACTGGCTCCCACCCTGCACCGGCTGCTGGGGGAGCTGAACGGCCTCACTCGCCAGAACGCCTTCAACCCGCAGCAGTGGCAGGGCACATTGCGGCTGGGATTGCGTGAGAGCGTCATGACCTGGCCGGTGGGCCCCATTCTCGGTCAGCTGATGCAGGAGGTGCCGGGCATGGTGCCGGAGATCTGGAACAAGGATGAGCAGGGACTGGAGGCGCTGGCGGCGGGCAAACTCGACTTCGTGATCCTGCCCCATGACCAGAGCCAGCCGTTGCCGCGCCAGCCCGGGCTGGTGTGGGAGACCCTGCGGGAAGAAAAACTGGTCTGCCTGCTGCGCAAAGACCACCCCGCGCTGGCCAAGCCCTGGGATCTCGATGCCTACCTGAGCTGGCGCCATATCGCCATCCGGGATCAGGAGCTGGCCAACCCCTTCTTCGAGCAGAGCCTGGCCCAGCAGCAGGTGCGTCGCCAGATTGGCGCCACCCTGCCCGATTTTGCCAGCGCGGCGGCCCTGCTGCCCCAGACCGATCTGATCCTCACCGCCATCGGTGGCTGGGCGGCCTG
>NZ_QAJD01000170.1:2397-15936 GCF_003061465.1 Aeromonas sp. HMWF017 | reverse complement strand
GTCACAGTCTGGTCTGGTATGGCCCGGCCGGTGATGGCTCGGCCCGCCACTGGTTCCGCCAGCGGATCCTGCAACTGGGTCGCGAATTGATTGAGCCCTGAGCCGGATGACAACGAGCAGAGATTGATGTTTCACCGCGGCGAAACATCAACGGCAAGTAGGGACTAGGGACGTTTGGTATAGATGGGGCTGGGGAAGGAGGCAACGTTGCTGCCCAGATCCGTGATGCGAGCTGCCCCCTGCTTTTTCACCTGATCGATGCGCAGCACCTGATGCATGGGAATAAGGGTCTGGCGCACATCGGCAAATTCGCTCTTGAGCTTCTCGTGACTGGGATCGACGATAAGCGCCGTATGGTTATCCCAGACAAAATCGGCAATCTCGATAAAACCGAACAGCTGGCCCTGATTGACTTCGCGCACATAGACTTCGTAGCGCTCGCAGTGGCAAATAAACTGAACCCGATATAACGCCTTGCTTTCACTCATGATTATCTGTCATTGAGGGGTAAGAAGATGGCCATTATTCTAGCCGCCGTTCTCGCCCCCTCCAATAGACAGAAATCACAGTTGCGGCCTTTCCATGCCGCTCCTCACGCCATGACGATCACCGGATGACGCAGCCACTCAGCCCATCAAGGCAGGCAGTGAGACCGGCCCCAATCCCGCTGCGCGCAAGCGGTTGGCCAGCTGTTCCAGCTCGGTTTGGTGAGCCTCTGGCCATTGCGCCGCCTCTCCCCACACCCCGTGGTGGCGAAAGCCGTTGAGGCGAATGGGCACAGGCCCAAGCTGCTGCAGGAAGGTGGCGAGATCCTCGTCCAGCTCACCATTCGCATCCAGAAAATCGCTCTTGCCCGGTACATGGAGCAGCCGCAGTTCGGTCAGCTTGCCGTGGCGTGCCAGTAGTTGCAGCGATCCCAGCACCCGCTCGCGACCATAGCCGGTCAGGGTGTGATGCACCGAGTCACGCCACCCCTTGAGATCGAGCATGGCGCCGTCGAGCACCGGCAGCAGCCGCTGCCAGCCGGTTTCGGCCAGAGAACCGTTGCTGTCGAGCAGGCAAGTGAGATGGGCCAGATCCGGCGCGCCCTTGATGGCGGCAAACAGCGCAACCACGAAGGGGAGCTGGGTGGTCGCCTCACCACCGGAGACGGTAATTCCGCTCAGCAAGGGGCCGTAGCGGCGCAACAGGGCCAGCACCTCGGCCACCGTCATGGTTGTGGTCTTGGGATTGGCACTACGCGGGCAGACATCCAGACAGGCATCGCAATCGGTACAGAGCGCCTCCTGCCAATGAACCTTGCCCTCGCTCATGGTGAGGGCGCCGCTCGGGCAGACCGCAAGGCAGTCGCCGCAATCGTCGCACAGCCCTATGGTGTGCGGATTGTGGCAGCCGGGGCAACGAAAGTTGCACCCTTGCAGAAACAGCACCAGCCGGTTGCCCGGCCCGTCGACACAGGAGAACGGCAGCACCCTGCTTACCAGGGCGCTGCGTGTTGGCAAAACATCAGCCATCGGTGCGAGCTCAATACTCACCGATGGTCGATTCGTGGGCGACCACCCGCGGCGCCCGCTGCCGGATGGCGGTCACTTCACTCGCCTCCGCACCGAGACAGGTGGTCTGCAAGCGCGAGCCTTCTTCTGCAAAACGAGCTACGTCGCTCTTGCGGATCATGTAGCCGGTCACCCGCACCAGATCGCTGTCGGCCACGTTGGCGGTGAACTCGCGCATACCGATAGCGAGCGCCCCTTTGCAGAGCTGCAACAGTGCCTGCGGGTTCTGGCGGATGGTGGGATCCAGCGTCAGGATCTCGCTGATCCCCGAATGGTAATAAGTGTGGTGCGGCGCCAGCGCCAGCACATGGCTGGCCGGATCCGGCTCATGCCCGTAAGGGATGCGCACCCCGGGGGTAACAGCCACATCGATGCTGAGGCCACCTTGCGAGTGCAATAAAGCGCGGCCACCCCAGGCATGGGTCTGCGGGGTCGTGGTCACATAGGCGGAGAGCTGGGCCGAGATGCGATAGCCAAGCTGGTTCGCCTCCTCGCCATGGCCGTAGCGATCCGGCAGATTCTCTTTATCCATCAAGATATTGACCGCTTCCGCCATGCCGTAGATGCCGAACATGGGGACGAAGCGATCCTCATCCAGCAGCCCCTCTTTCACCAGGAAGCTGTTGAAGAAGCCGGACTCCTGATGCAAGAAAGCGGCCCGCGCTTCGATCAGCTGGGAGGCCAAGCGGCAGTAGTGGGGCAGCAGGCAACCGAGGAAGTCATCGATCCCCTGACACTGCTCGGCGACCCGCTTGAGGGAGATGCGCACCAGGGTATTGGCGCCGCCCGCCTGCGGCAGGGCGTTGTAGCAGCTGACGATACCAAAACCACGCTGGTCGAAGGTATCGCGGTGGATCGGGTAGTTGGCGATGTGCGGCTTGCTGCACTCGGCGATGTTCTTCACCGCCTGCAGCAGCAGGCTGTCCGGGGTCTGCTCCGGATCGTGGAAGAAGGTGAGGTTCGGCGCCACCTGCTTGAGCTCGTTGTCGATGCGCAGGATCAGGCGGCAGATGCGGTTGTCATCCGGCCCGATGTTGACGTGCATGAAGGCGTCCGGCAGCACCCTGTCCAGATAGACCCAGAACCCCTTCAGCTTGCGATATAGGGTCTCGTCATCCAGTTCGCCGACAAACGGCAACAACAGATGGTCGAGCCGCCCCAGCCAGACCGGCATGCCGGTGACGGAGGGGACATGGTGATAGAGGATGCGCAGGGCGTTGAGCGCCTCGTCGAAATCCTGTGGTGGTGCCAGCTCCAGCCAGGCAGAGCCCTGAGTCAGAAATTTTTCATAGTCCGGCAGCACATAGCGCGGCTTGTAGGGGGCGTGCCCTTCGAACATGTCGCAGATAAATCCCTGCTCCATCGCCTCGGCGACTGCGGCAGGCAGGTCGGGGTAAGGCAACGCATTCTCGGCGGCCAGCGCCAGCGCGTGGCTCTTCTGGGCGACGGAGAGATGGGGATCGCGCACGATGCGCTGACAGGTTTCGATCAAAGACATGGGACACTCCTTCACGGATAGAGCTCATATCCTCACCATTTGCAGGCTTTTTTTGAAGTGACATTCATGACATGTCGGATGTCGAATAATGACATCCATTACACAAGATCACGGCTCGCGCTTCACCAAGGCAAGAGCTCGGCTATGCCTCCCAGCCAGCGCAGCAGGAAGAAGCCCCCCATTCCGCCCACCACCACAACCAGAGTTGGCAGCCGCAACAGGGTCAAGAGCATCACCCACAGGGTGGCGGCCAGGTAGTCAGGATCCCAGTCAAGACCTATCCCCGGCTCGTAGCTAAAGACGATGGGCAACCAGATGGCAGTCAGCACCGACTGGGCCGAGAAGCCGAGAAACGCCCCCATCTCGGCACCCGGCTGATATCGGGTCAACCGAGAAAAGAAGGCGAAGCGGTTGAAAAAGGTGATCAGGGCCAGAAGGCCAATCATCAGCCAGCTCACGCTACCTCCTCATCCGGTGCAGCACATAGCCCACCACCATGCCAGCCAGAGCCGAGACGATGATGTGGATCTCCGCCAGCAGCGGCTTGGTAAGCAACGCTGTGCCGCCGCTCACCAGAGTGGCCGCCACCATGGGCAGGTTTTTCATGGCGGGAATGGTCATGGCGATGAAGGTGGCCGCGATGGCAAAATCCAGCCCCATGCTGTCCAGTCCATCGATGTACTGGCCGGCCGCGATGCCGAGCAGGGTCGCCAGATTCCAGAACAGATAGAAGACGAATCCCGCGATGAGCGCGTAGGCCGGATCAAAGTGGCCGCTGCGCTCACGGTCTTTCAGCGCCACAGCGAACATCTCATCAGTCAGGAAAAAGGCAAGGCTGGCCCGCCAGCGCAGGGAGAGCGGCAATACGTCACGGCGGAAGGTGAAGCCGTATAGCAGATGCTGGGAAGTGATCACCATGGTGGAGCCCATGATGGGCAGCAGGGGCGTGCCCGCCCCGAACAGGGTCGTGGCCGAGAGCTGGGCGGCTCCGGCGTAGACCAGCAACGACATCAGCTGAGCCTGAAGCGGACTCAGCCCTGCCTGCAACGCCAAAGCGCCACACAGGATCCCCCAAGGGATCACCGAAATGGAGAGCGGGAGCATATCCAGTGTGGCACGCCACCAGAGCATCCCCGTTCGCTCGGGCAAGCTCGTTACTGACATCATGTGATCTTCCTTGTCACAGCCAAAGCGAGCCGAAAAAACTAGCACGGGACAGCAAGCGCTGTCACGTCATCACTGGCGGGAAATAAAACGCCCGCGGAGTCGCGGGCGTGCACAAGGGGATCAGGGCTCGATGACGATGGGCGTACCCGGGTCAATAGCGTCCCACACCTCATCCAGCTCGTGGTTGAGCATGGCGATGCAGCCGTTGGTCCAGTTGGAGGGCTGAACCCTGCGGTTGCCAATGCTGTTGCGCTGGCCGTGGATCATGATCATGCCACCCGGACGAACACCCAGCTCATTGGCGCGCTTGATGTCATCCAAGTTCGGATAGTTGATATGGATGGCTTTGTAGTAGCCGGAATTGGTCTTCTTGTAGTCGAGGGTGTAGCGCCCTTCCGGCGTACGCTGATCCCCTTCCTGCTGCTTGTGCCCCTTGGGCGCCGGGCCCAGAGCAATCCAGTAGCGCTTCAGTTCTTTGCCATCCTTCATCAGGGTCAGGCTATAGGTCGACTTCTTGACCACCACCAAATCGGCTTTTTCGGTAAAGGCAAAACTCAATGCGGGCCAAAGCCCCAACAAACACAGTAATACGGCTCTCATTCCATCCCTCGACAAGCCTCTGGTGCGGGCTTTTCTTGTTACCAGATCATCTGAACGATGCCCGCCGAGCGGCGAGCGAGCGCCATGATATTGGATCGCCATCAATACTCAATATGCCCGGCAAAACATATCTTGCCGCAGCAAGGCCATCTTCCTTGAACGCCGTCATTCGGCATTGGTAATTAACAGTTAAAACAACAAGATACAAAAATTATCGCGCTGGCACACGGGGCAATGATCGGCGAAGATAACATTCTACTCCCCGACAGGATCATGCCATGCGCTCTTCGTGCCGCCTCGCCACCCTACTGTTCTCGCCACTCCTGCTCTGGCTGCCTGCCAGTGTCGCCGCCGATGCACTCTGGCTGCGCGAGCCCGCCCTCTCTCCCGATGGCAAGCAGCTTGCTTTTACCTGGCAGGGGCGCATTTTTGTCGCCAGTGCCGATGGTGGCCCCGCTACGGCGCTCACCGGCAGCGACTACCTGAGCCAGCGGCCAATCTGGTCACCGGATGGCAAACAGCTCGCCTTTGCCGCCAATCTCTACGGCAACGAAGATGTGTTCGTGGTACCCGCCAACAGCGGCGAGATGGTGCGCCTCACTCGCGATTCGCGCACCGATCTGCCGCAAGCCTTCAGCGCCGATGGCAAACGACTGCTGCTGAGCAGCCAGCGGCCGGGGGCTCCCGATGCCGACCATTTTGTCGCAGAAGGCTACCAATGGGGCGAGCTCTACTGGACCCCGATCAGCGGCGGCACCTTGCAGGCCGATCTGCCGCTGCCTGCGACCCTGGCCCGCCCCCACGGGGAGCGGCTCGCCTATCAGATGCCCGCGGCGGATCAACCCTTTCGCAAGCATCAGCACTCGTTCGCGGTGCCCCGTCTCTGGCTGTTTGATGGCAAGCAGCACAAGCAGCTGACCGAAGATCGGGTGGCGGCCACCGATCCGGTCTGGAGCGACAAGGGGGACAGCCTCTTTTACCTGAGCGAGCGCAGCGGTGATTTCAACGTCTGGCGCCGGGATCTCGCCAGCGGCAAGGAGCAACAGCTGACCCACTATCAGGGCCATCCGGTGCGGGGGCTCAGCGCCTCTCGCAATGGTGATCTGGTCTGGTCATGGCTGGGTGAACTCTATCGCCTCGATGCCGGTAGCAGCGAGCCACGCAAGCTGACCCTCACCCCGCAAGTGGCGAGCGCGCCGGATGAGGCGAGCGAGGCCCTGACCCTGGCCGACGAAGCGCTGGTCAGCGAAGAGGCGGATGAGCTGATCCTGGTGAGCGAGGGCAACCTGTTTGCCGTCGACCCCGAGCGGGAGCGGGTGCGCCAGCTGACCCGCAATCCGAGCGAGCAATCCAGCCCCCTCTTCGCCGAGCAGGGCCGCGCCCTCATCTATCTGTCGGAGCAGCAGGGGCACGCCGCCCTCTATCGCCTGCGCAAGGGGGATCCGGATCTGCTGTTCAGCGATCCCGGCACTCTGACCGAGAGCCTGCTGCTGGCCATTCCCGACAAGGGGATCAGCCGTCCGGTGCTCTCCCCCGACGGCAAGCAGCTCGCCTTCGTGGTGGATGGTCAGGCCATCCACCTGCTGGATCTGGCGAGCAACAAGCAGCGGGAGCTGGTGCCTGCCAGCTTCAACCCGTCGCGCCACGAGGTGCATCTCGCCTTTGCCCCCGACTCCCGCCATCTGGCGCTCACCTTCCGCCCCGATGCGGCAGAGCAGGAGATCGCGGTGATCGACACGGCCAACCCCAAGGCCAAACCGGTCAATGTCAGCCTCAACGGCTATCAGGATGGGCAACCGGGCTGGAGCCAGGATGGCGCCATCCTCTACTGGCAATCGACCCGGTTTGGCGCACTGGGGCCCGATGGCGAGCCCCTCGTCACCAACCTGCTCGGCATTTACAGCAGCCGCGCCGCCAGAGCCGATGCGATTGCCGAGCTGGAGCCGCCGAAAGGGGGATACGGCTTTGAGAGCGATCGCCTCAACCATCGCGAAGCGCTGCTGCTGCAACCCACCGGCACCCTGCTCGCCAGCCGCATCATCGGCGACCAAGTGATCTATCTGGTGGAGGAGATGGGGGTCAACAGCGAGAGCGAGATCAAGGGCTACAGCCAGGATCTGCGCAAGGGCAGAACCAGCGAACTGTTTGGCGAGCAGCCCGGCCCTGCGCTGGCAAGCCTCAACCAGCAGGGCACCCTGGCTACCCTGGTGCGGGATGGGGAGATCACCCGCATCCACCTCGACTCCGGCGAAGCCACCAGCGCCCCCTTCGCCTTGCAGCCCACCAGCCGCTGGCAGGAACGCATGACCGCCGCCTTCGATCAGATCGCCCGGCTCACCCGGGACGAGTTCTATCTGGACGATATGAACGGGGTGAACTGGGATAGCTATGTCGCCGCTTACCGCCGCCTGCTGCCGGGCATCGGCAACCCGCGGGATTTTGGCAACCTGTTGGCAGAGCTGGCTGGCGAGCTCAATGTCTCCCACACCTGGGGCAACGGCCCCGCCCCCTTCCCCCGCATGGCGGACGAGACCGCCAGCCTTGGCGGCTACTGGCAGGATGGCGAGCAAGGGGTGATGCTCACCGCCCTGCTCTCTGGCGGCCCGCTGGATCAGGAGAGCGATATCGCCCTGGGCGCCCGCCTGCTCGCCATCAACGGCAGCCCGATTGCCAATCTGGCCGAGCTGGATCGAGCCCTTAACCATCAGGCCGGTGCCCGGCTCGCCCTCACCTTCCAGCAGGAGGGCAACAAGCAAACTGACGAGGTGGTGCTCACCGCCATCGACAAGCAGCAGGAGTACCAGCTGCAACAGGATCGCTGGATTGAGAAACGGCGGGAGCTGGTGGCTAGCCTGAGCAGAGGACGGGTCGGCTACGTCTATCTGCCGGCAATGAATAGCGAGGTCTACGATGCAGTGGTGGCGGATGCCCTCGGCAGGCAGCGCAATCGCGAGGCGCTGATCGTCGATGTCCGCTTCAACAGCGGCGGCTATCTCGCCAATACCCTGGTGGAGTTTCTGACCGGCAGCGGCAGCACCAAGGGGATGGCCAGCAGCTGGCCCCGTCAGGGCAAGGGGGAAACCGACGCCGCCACTCGCCAGTGGACCAAGCCCTCGGTGGTGCTGGTGAACGCCGCCAGCTACTCGGAAGGCTCCGCCTTCCCCGAGTACTACCGCGCCCTCAAGGTCGGCCCCATCGTCGGCGATCCGATACCCGGCACCGGCACCATGGTCTATAGCCACGACTCCCGGCTGATCCCGGGCCTCTCCTACGGCATTCCGACCCTGGGGCTGCGCAAGCCGGACGGCACCTTTTACGAGAATCAGGAGCTGATCCCGGATCTGCAGGCGCCTCTCACCCCCGCCGACATGGTGGCCGGGCGGGATCCGCAACTGGAGGCCGCGGTACAGGCCGCCCTCAAGCAGCTGCCCGCCAACGCCAAATAACGGCGCCCATCGAGCTCAACGAAAGCGGAACAGCTCGCGATGCAGATGCCCGTCCGGCAACAGCCGGGTCAGGGCATCTGCCATCCCCTCCGGCCCGCAAAACCACACCTGCTCGGGCGCATCCTGCGCGATGCGGGCCAGATCCAGCCGCCCGGCCGCCTTGTCCAGATGCAACTGATAACGCACACCGGTGCGATGACAGAGCTCGGCCAACCGTTGGTGGTAGACAGCCCCCACTAGGTCCGGCGCGCACTGGATCAGGGTGATCCCCTCGCCCCGCTCCCCACGGGCAGCCAGCCCCTCCAGCCAGGCGACGAACGGCGTGATACCGATCCCAGCCCCCAGCCAGAGGGCTCGGCCTCCCCCTTGCGGCGCAACAAAGGCGCCATAGGGGCCGGTCACCACCACCTCATCCCCGACGCGCGCCTCTGCCACCAGCTGGCGGGTATGATCCCCGAGCGCCCGCACCGCGATCACCAGCTGGCGCCGATCCGCTGACACCCGCACCAGGGTAAAGGGGTGCGGCCCCTCCTTGGCGTCAAACTCGAAGAAGGCAAACTGACCCGGGCGGTAATGGGCGAGCGGCCGCTCCAGCTGCATGGTCAGCTCGCAGGTGTGATCCGCCAACGCCCGCACCGCAATGACCCGGCCCGGATGGCGATCCCGCGCTCCCACTTGCCCCAACAGAGAGTAGAGGGCCCCGATAGCTCCGATCCCGCCGATCAACCAGATCGATACCCCCACGGGAGTCATGGCCCCAATCTGAGGCAACAGGCAGAGCCCGTGCCCCCACCCCGCCAGATAGATGAGCGGCGCCAGCCGGTGGATCAGCCGAAAGCGGCCATAACTCACCAGCGCCAGCAAGCTCACCACCACCAGCGCGATCAGCAGATAGAAACTCCACTCACCCAGGGTATTGCCAAGGGCATGGAGCGAGATGCCATTACCTGCGCCAGCCCCAGCACCGCTGGCCCCACGCCGCGCAGGACGGCTCAGCCAACCCGCCGAGACCGCCCACTTGGGCGCCTCCACCACCAGCCAATGCGCAGTGAGCGCCAATGTACCGCCGATGGCCGTCTGACGGTGCAATCGCAACATCCGGTCCAGACCGCCACACCACACCTCCAACTGCGGCAGGCGCAACGCCAGCAACAGCGAAATGGCCATATAGGTCATCCCCAGCAGGCCGGTCAGTAACAACATCTCATGGCGCCAGGGCCACACTCCGTTGGCATCCCCCGCATAACCGAGCCACCAGACTCCGACCGCCAGCAGTGGCAACAGCCACCACATCCATTTGTTCGTCATAACATGCTCCCTGGTTCCATCGCGGCAGGGCCTCATCTCCCTGCTGATGGCACCATTACACACCCGTCCGGTCACAAGACTTTGCCAGAGGGGGAAGCTTGTGTGGCAATGTGTGACAAACGGAAACAAAAGAGGGGCCGACTGGCCCCTCGTGATCACCCTTGTTGGCTCGCCCCTCTTCACAGGAGATAGCGCACAATCCACCTCCGCTGTGATTGACGACCTGCCAGAAAAAGGAATCAAATGGGGACCGTATATGTCTGCGGCGAACAACCTGCTGCCCACTCTTCCGGACAAGGAGTCCCCCCTTGCTTTCATCCACCGAACAACGCTACTGCCCGAGTTGTCAGCGCGAGACCAACCATGTCGTGGTGCTGGTCGACAAATCCTTTGGAAAAGAGGTGAAACCAGAGCAAAAGCGCAAAGCGTTTATCAAGGACTTCATTACCGGCTGGGCCGCCGGCCCCTTTCTGGCCAACATGGATCGCTTTGAACGCCACGCCATCTGTGAAAATTGCGGAAATAAAGTCATTGATGAATCGTGAATAATGAAAAAAAGAATGGCAGGAAGGTCGCCCCTCCTGCCAATTGCCTATTCATATCAAGCCTGCCTTCATCACATCACTTACTGCACGCAGCTCAGCGCCTCTCTGACATCTCCAGCAAAGTAGCACCGGGTAATCCACGCCTCGAAATCTGCCAGCATGCGGGTTTCCGACTCGCGGTTGTCGGCGATGAGCTCGGCGCCGTGTACCACCCGGATATGGGCATCGAGCGGGCGTCCCTCGCCAGCCGCGGGGCGCTGCTGCGCGGCAACCATGCAGGCTTGCGCTTGCAGCCATGATTCAGCCGCGCTCAGGTTGCATGCCTCGGCCAGCGGCACTGCGCTGAACCCCTCGCCAGTCAGACTGCGCAGGGTTTCATCGTGGCTCATGCCGTTGCCCGGCCCCCAGTAGTGGGCGGCCAGATCCGGCCCGATGCGCGGATTATCGGTAAGGTAGCCATCGCGTTTGAGGAAGTAAGCGCGGGTCTGCTCCACCGCCATCAGCGCCAGCAGGTAGCCGTGATAGGCGCAGGCCGACTCCTGATTAAGGAGGTGCGGAATGGCCAGCAACGGGCGCGGGCTCTCCACCCCGAGGATCTTGCGCTCCCACTTGCGGGCCAGCGCCAGCACCGCCTCGGGGGTGCGTGTGGCCTCGGCCATGGCGTAGAGATCCCGCTCGAAGTAGGCCACCAGCGCGATCTGGCGCTCGTTGAAGGCACGAAACGGCTGGCGCGCCTCAATCATCCCCTTGATAAGCGCATCGGGGATCGCCTCTCCTGCCGCATTTCTGGCGTAGCGTTTGAGCCAGTCGGCATCGTCCAGCAAGCTGTCGCAGAACATCGACTGGGTCTCGGCATAGGCCATGGAAGTGGGCGGAAACTCCTGGGAGAAACAGGGCGCGTTGCCAGTGACATTGGCAAAGTGCGCGGCGTGGCCCCCCTCGTGGAACAGGGTATTGAGGCCACTCCAGCCGCTGCCCACCTGCGCCGGATTGGCGAGGCTGGTGAAGTTAACCACCGCAGGCACCCACTCCCCTTTCTGGAAGAAGCTCGGCACCGGGCCGTGGCAGAAGCCGTTCTCGTATTTCCCCTCCCGGGTCAGCAAGTCCAGCGTCAGGGTTGCACCGCGATACTGGATGCCGAGTCGGCGGAAGCTCTCGACCCAGTCCCGCAGCGCCCGCGAGAAGGGCACATAGGGGTCGAGCTGGCGAGTCACGTCGCCACTGACGAAGTAACGCAGGTTGTGGGGCAACAGGGCCGCCTCCCCCTTCACCGCTTTCAGCTCGACGAGGCTTTGCTGCAGCCGGGCATCGGTGCGGGCAATGAAGTCATCGAGGATGGCGAACAGCTGCTCCGGGCTCATCTGCTCGTTCTTGCGCACCTTGTAGTCGAAGTAGTCGCGATAGCCCATGGCGCGGGCAAAGCGGTTGCGGATCGCCACCACCTCGAGAAAACCGTTGCCGACCACCCACTGCTCCAGGGTGTGTAACATGGCGAGCGCGCTCTGGCGCACCGCCTCGTTCGGGCTGGCGGCAAGGGACGTACTCGCGGCGGGCAGGCTGCCTGCGACCTGCTGGCCCTGCTCATCCAGCAGGGTCAGTTTCAGCCCCTTGCGGCGGGCGAACAGCGCCGCCTCAGCAGCCACCAACTCATCCATCAGGGCGGATGCGGCGGGATCTTCAATCACATTGCACTCGAAGAAGGCGATCCAGCCTTGCAGACCGCGCTTGAGATCATCCTCGTCGGCCTGCGCCAACATCTCCCGCAATTCGGGCAGACGGGCCGGATTGGCACAAAAGGCCTTGTAGGCCTGCTCGGCCGCGGTGAAACCGGCCTGATCGTCGCTGGTGCCCATATAGGTGGACCAGAAGAGATCCTCCTTGCGCCTGTGCACCTGCAGGTAGTCGGCGTTGAGCTGGTTGAAGTAATTCCTGGCAATGGAACTCATAAATTCCCTCTTGTTATGGGGTCACCCGCAGCGGGGCCCACTCCTTTTTTTAGTGAAATGCCAAATGATTCACACTCTTTGGCAAAAATTGCGCAGGGATGCGCATCAACACGCTACCAAAAAGTGGGGGTTGCTGTCTGCTGACTATACTGATGTTAAAACGCTCATTTGAGAAAGGTCGGCAAGAGACTGAAAGTAAATGAGTTGTTAACTCTTACGAACTGGCTGCCGCGGTACAGAGCCACATAAAATCAACAGGGAAATGAGGGTTTAGTCATGTTCAAGCTCGGTGATATTACCGTGAGCCGCAAATTGATTTTGCTGCTCGCACTGGCGTTTGTCGGTTTTGTCTCGCTGCTACTTATCTCGGCCAACGCGCTCCAGCGCAATCTGATGAGCGAGCGAGAGGCGCGGCTCAATGCGGTTCTGGAGCAGGCCATGAGCCAGATCCAGTTTCTGGCCAGCACCCTGCCAGCAGAGCAGGCTCAGCAGGAGGCACGCAAGCTGCTGACCAACACCCGCTTTGATGGCAACAACTATTTATTCGTCATCGACGAGAACCGCACCATGGTGGTTCACCCCATTCGCCCCGAACTGGTCGGCCAGAAGATGGGTGAAGGGGGGGCCGCCACCGCTGGTCAGTTCTGGTATCAGATGGTGGATATCGCCAAAGGGGGCAAACAGGGCACCCTGCAATATGTCTGGACAGGCCCATCGGGCGAAACCGCCGACAAGCTCTCCATGGTCTCCGGCTATCAGCCCTGGGGCTGGATCCTCGGTTCCGGCATGCTGCTGCAGGATATTCAGCAGACCATCTGGGCCCAGTACATGAAGATGGGTACCGCCACCGCCATCGTGATCCTGCTGATGGGGCTGCTGGGCTGGCGCATCACCCACTCCATCGTCTCCCCCCTCAGCCAGATCAACAACGCCATGCAGCGGGTCGCCAAGGGGGATCTGGTGGTGAGCATCCCGGTACAGGGCAAGGATGAGTTGGGAGTGGTCGCCCGCTGCACCAACCAGAGTCTCGATGCCATCCGTCACGCCCTGCTGGAGGCCAGCCAGGGGGCTCGCAACGTGGCGGATGCCGCCCTGCGCATCGCCGCCTCTGCCGAGCAGACCAATCAGGCGGTGACCAGCCAGCGGGATCAGCTGGCCCAGCTAGCTACCGCCATGAACGAGATGAGCGCCACCATCTCCGATGTGGCCGGACACGCCGAAAATACCGCGCGGGATACCCAGGAAGCGACCGGAGAAGCCGGGCTCGGCAACCGCGACGTTCACGCCAGCGTGCACGGCATCAAGGCGCTGGCCACCGAGGTGGAGCAGGCCACCCAGCAGGTCAACCAGCTCAAGGAGGGGGTAATGCAGATCAGCGAAGTGACCGCCGTCATCAGCGCCATTTCGGAGCAGACCAACCTGCTGGCCCTCAACGCCGCCATCGAGGCAGCCCGTGCCGGTGAGCAGGGCCGCGGC
>NZ_QAJD01000170.1:0-2386 GCF_003061465.1 Aeromonas sp. HMWF017 | reverse complement strand
CGCACTCGCCAATCCACCGAAGAGATCCAGAGCACCATTGCCCAGCTGCAGCAACGGGCCGTCACCGCCGCCAACGCCATGGATACCAGCCGCAAACTGGCAGAGAGCAGCGTCAACCAGTCCCAGCAGGCGGGGCAGGATCTCACCCTGATCGTCAACCACATCCAGCATGTAAGCGACATGGCGACCCAGATCGCGACCGCCGCCGAGCAGCAGAGCATGGTGGCCGAGGATATGAACCGCAACGTCAGCGGCATCAACGACTCGGCGCTGGAGATGTCACAGTCCGCCTCGCAACTGGCGCAGGAGAGCGAACTGCTGGCCGGTCTCTCCCGCAGCCTTGATGAGCGGCTTGCGGTGTTCAAACTGGGCAAGGAGTCCGCCGCGGCGCCGATGATGGCGCCCCAATCTCCCCCCTCCGGAGAGCAGCGCGCCCGTCATTGATGGCGTCAATCCGTGTCGCCTTGTCACCCGACCTGCCAGCTCAGCTGGCAGGTTTTTTTACGCCGCAAAACACGCAGCAAGCATGCACCTTATTGGCATATTCAACGGTATTCGACGCCATTCACAAATAAGAGAACAATTTAAAAACAGTCAGTTAGAATGATTTGTGCGTCGCTGAACGATGTATTTAAACATTTAACTTCAAATAATTAATCAATGCGATGCACAATGGTGATGGCCGAACATTTGGCCCATCACTAACCATCTAGTCATTTGGCAAACTGACCGAAAGGTCGGGACGCAAAGCCTCCGGTCTACAGACGTTTTGTCCAGGATAGCGGGGTTGCCACACGCAAGTGTGCATCGGGGATCTCCCCGGCCAACTGACTGCCCACATCTATCGAACAGAGGAATGTATGGCAGCAAAAATCCAACTCAATCACATCGCGGCGATGCTGGCCCTGCTTACCAGCGGCAGCGCCCTGGCCCACGGCTACATCAGCCAGCCCGAGAGCCGCAACTACCTGTGCAAAACCGGTGGCAACAGCCAGTGTGGCGGCGTGCAGTGGGAGCCCCAGAGCGTGGAGGGCCCATCAGGCTTCCCGCAAACCGGCCCGCAGGATGGACAAATCGCCTCGGCGGGCAGCCCGCGCTGGAGCGAGCTGAACATCCAGACCAGCGACCGCTGGACCAAGCGTGAAGTACAGCCCGGCCCCTTCGCCATCAGCTGGACCTTCACTGCCAACCACGTCACCCGCAACTGGCGCTACTACCTCACCAAGCAGGACTGGAACCCCAACCAGCCGCTCACCCGCGCCTCGTTCGACCTGACCCCCTTCTGCGTCATCGACGGCAACATGGTGCAGCCGCCCAAGCAGGTGACCCACAACTGTGTCCTGCCGGAGCGCACCGGTTATCAGGTGATCCTCGGCGTGTGGGAAGTGGGCGACACCAGCAACAGCTTCTACAACATCATCGATGCCAAGTTCAAAGATGGTAGTCAGCCGCCGCTGGAGTGGAGCCAGGCAGGCACCATCTACCCCTCCATCGACCTCGCAGTGGGTGACAAGGCGATGACCCGGGTATTCGATGCCAACGGCGAGCGCCCTGAGCTGCAGACCGTACTGACCATCACCACCGCCGAGCAGGGCCAGAAGAACAACTGGGCCCATGCCCTCGCCAGCAAGATCAACGCCGAGCAGAGCCTGATCCGCGCCGGTCAGCAAGGAGCCGATGGCCAGTTCAATCCGGTCTACGGTATGAACCCCGTCTATCTGCATCGAGACAGCAAACTGGATCGAGTCGAGATTGACCTGCAACAGCTGCAGCCGCCGGTAGTGGACAGCATCAGCGTCAGCGGTCTGGCCAGCGACTATGTGCTGGACAACGGCAAGGCAACCCTCGATTTCACCGTCACCGCGCAGGGCGATCTGGCCATCACCAACACCCTCTATGACCACGGCGGCGTCGCCAAGGGTGAAAGCAGTGCCGACATCAAGGACAGCAGCCACACCTTCACCATGGCGCTGGAAGGGCTCAAGGCAGGTCACCACCAGCTGGTGATCAAGGCCACCCCGAAAGCGGGCGGCGAGACCATCCAGCAGACCATGGATCTGATGTTCAAGGAACAGAGCAGCGACGCATACGACTTCGTCTTCCCGAACTCGCTCAAATCCTATGCCGCCGGCACCAAGGTGCAACAGCCGAAAAATGGCAAGGTCTATCAGTGCAAGCCCTTCCCCTACAGCGGCTACTGCCAGCAGTGGACCACCACAGCCACCCAGTACGAGCCGGGCATCGGCTCCCACTGGCAGATGGCGTGGGATGAAGTGCACTAACCCACGCTTGGCCACATAAAAAAGGCTCTGTCCCAATTACGTGTTGAAAGGCTAATCTTGAAGTAGGCCATCACCTTGAGGTCTACCATCATGGATACCCCAGC
>NZ_QAJD01000169.1:23131-24136 GCF_003061465.1 Aeromonas sp. HMWF017 | reverse complement strand
AAGATGACCTCTATCGTGATCAGTGGCTCAGGCCTCTATACCCCACCCTTTGCCGTCAGCAATGAAGAGCTGGTGGCCGCCTTCAACCAGTATGTGGATCTCTACAACGAGGAGAACGCCTCCGCCATCGATGCCGGCCAGCTTCCCGCCAAGCAGCACTCCAGCTGCGAGTTCATCGAGAAGGCATCCGGCATCAAGAGCCGTTATCTGGTGAGCCGCGAGGGGGTGCTCAACCCCGACATCATGCAGCCGCTGCTGGCGGAGCGACCCGACGAGATGCCCTCCATCATGGTGGAGATGTCGGTGGCCGCCGCAGAGCAGGCGCTGATCGCCGCCGGTCGCGAGCCGGGGGAGATCGATTTGGTGATAGTGGCCGCTTCCAACATGCCGCGCCCCTATCCGGCACTGGCCATCGAGCTGCAGCACTATCTGGGGGCGAGCGGCATGGCCTTTGACATGAACGTGGCCTGCTCCTCCGCCACCTTCGGCATCAAGACGGCAGCAGACATGCTGGCGGCAGGCACAGCCAACGTGGCGCTGGTGGTCAATCCGGAGATCTGCTCGGGGCACCTCAATTTTCGGGATAGAGACAGCCACTTTATCTTCGGCGACGCCTGCACCGCAGTGCTGCTGGAGCGGGAGGCCGATTGCAAGGTGGCCAACCCGTGGCAACTGGTGGCCAGCAAGCTGGTGACCCAGTACTCCAACAACATCCGCAACAATTTCGGCTTTCTGAACCGGCTGAGTCCGCGTACCCGCTACAGCGATGACAAGCTGTTCCGCCAGCAGGGACGCAAGGTATTCAAGGAGGTGTTGCCGCTGGTGTGCGACCAGATAACCAACCAGCTCGATGACCAAGGCTGGCCCGCCGAGAGCCTGAGCCGGCTCTGGCTCCATCAGGCCAACCTCACCATGAACCAGTTCATCGGTCGCAAGCTGCTGGGCCACGATGCCAGCCAGCAGGAGGCGCCGGTCATTCTTGATAGATATGGTAATACCAGCTCG
>NZ_QAJD01000169.1:14323-23121 GCF_003061465.1 Aeromonas sp. HMWF017 | reverse complement strand
CCTTTGGCGCAGGCTACTCCATCGGTAGCCTGCTGCTGCGGCGCCTGTAATGGCGGGCCTCCCGCCGACATAACAATAACCAGCAACATGGGTGGGAATATGCAGAGGATCACGGGGCGCTGCGCCCTGCACTACGGGGTAACCCTGTCACTATTTTGTCTCTATGGCTGGCAGGTTTGCCCGTTTCTCGAGAGTCTCACCCTGCCCCAGTTGCTGGGGCCGACCCTAGTGACGTTCGCCATCATGTTCGCCGTGCGCAACCGGCTGCTCTCAAGGCGGCCCCTGGCGCGCAACGGGCTGAACGGGTTCGGTTTGGAGGTGGGTTTCTATCTGCTGGGGGCGCTGCTGCTCTCGTGCTACAACGCCCTGACCCACGACTTCCCGCTGGAGAGTCACCTCAAGGTGCTGCTGGGGATGACCACCCTCGGCTTTCTGGTGGCGGCCGACCTGACTCTGGAGCGGGATTGGCATCGGGCCAGAGCACGGCAAGCCGAGCAGAGTCTGGCGCTGAGCCACCCGCTAGCCATGCCGCTGCCACGCAAGTTCACCTTCTTTACTCTGGCGACCCTCACCCTGCTGGGGGGCGTCTTCTTCTTGCTGTTCAACAAGGATCTGGAGTGGCTGGTGACGGTGGAGCGCAGTCTGCCGAGAGTCGATGCCCAGCACTACATCCTGTGGGAGATCGCCTTCGTAATGACGGTGACCTTCTGTTATCTCGCCCTCATTATTCACGGTTATGGTCGTAATCTCGGCCTATCCCTGCGCCAGCAGACCCGCACCATGGCCAGAGTGCAGTGTGGTGACTTCGACGCCCGGGTGCCGGTCACCCGGGATGACGAGTTCGGCCTTATCGCCGCCAGCACCAATCAGATGATCGGTGAGCTGAAATCCCGCAGCGACGAGCTCAACCTGACCCGCGACGTGGCTATCCTCGGCCTCGCCTCGCTGGCGGAGACCCGGGACAACGAGACCGGCGCCCATATCATCCGCACCCAGCACTATGTGAAGGCGCTGGCGCAATACCTCAGTCTCAGCGATTGGGATCGCTATCCGCTCGATGACGCCACCATCGACCTGCTGTTCAAGTCGGCTCCCCTGCACGATGTGGGCAAGGTGGGCATTCCCGACGCCATCCTGCTCAAACCGGGCAAGCTGACCGACGAGGAGTTCGCCATCATGAAGCGCCACCCGCAGATCGGCGCCGATGCGCTGGCGAGCGCCGAGGCGCAGCTGGGCTCCAACTCCTTCTTGCGGCTGGCCCGGGAGATCTCCCTCACCCACCACGAAAAGTGGGATGGCAGCGGCTATCCGGCTGGGCTGGCGGGTGAGGACATTCCCCTCTCCGGGCGTTTGATGGCGGTAGCGGATGTCTACGATGCCCTCATCTCGAAACGGGTCTACAAACCTGCTTTCAGCCATGAGGAAGCGAAGGAGATCATCGTGAAGGGGAGCGGCAGCCATTTTGATCCCGGCATCGTCGCGGCGTTTCTCGCCTGTGAGGCGCAGTTCAGGGAGATTGCCGCGCAGTTTCAGGATCACCACTGAGCAAGTACATTCCGACCAGCTTGCCCTGATGGCTGACAGAGCAACCGGCGTCATAAATTGTACACAAACAGGTCTGACCATAGCCGATTCAGCGCCATGCTGACGGCCTTTGCCACGCCGCGCCTATATTGATATTTCCCTTTATTTACAGCTATTTTTTGTCATTTTGTGATCCGGATTCGTGCCGATGACGCAACCGGGATCACAAGATGGCAGGAAAAGGCCGCAATTTGCCCTTCGGCGCCAATGATGACTTCCAATGAAAGCGAGGTTTGCTATCATCCGGAGACATTTTTCATCTGTCGCCGGCTACAAAAGAATACCCTCATGTACACACAGTTCTTCGGCCTCTCGGAACACCCGTTTTCCATCTCGCCCAATCCCAAGTACCTCTATATGAGCGAGCGCCACGGCGAAGCCCTTGCTCATCTCAGCTATGGATTGCAGGATGGCGGCGGCTTTGTGCTGCTGACCGGCGAAGTGGGCACCGGCAAAACCACCGTCTCCCGCTGCCTGCTGCAACAGCTGCCCGCCGAGACCGAGATCGCCTACATCCTCAACCCCTCCCTGACCGAACGGGATCTGCTGGCCGCCATCTGCGACGAGTTTCAACTCCCCTATCCCGAAGATGCCGGGATCAAGCGGCTGTTCGACCTTATTCGCGATCACCTGCTTGCCAACCTGGCGGCAGGCAAGCGCAGCGTGGTACTGGTGGATGAGGCGCAGCACCTGCTACCCGGTGTACTGGAGCAGCTGCGTCTGCTCACCAACCTCGAAACCGACGAACGAAAACTGCTGCAAGTGGTGCTGATCGGCCAGCCCGAGCTGCAACAGATGCTGCGCCAACCCCTGCTGCGTCAGCTGGCCCAGCGCATTACCGCCCGCTATCACCTGCTGCCGCTCTCTCACAGCGATGTGGATGCCTACGTCCGCTTCCGGCTGCAAGTTGCAGGCTGCGTACAACCCATCTTCACCCCGCGCGCCATCAAGACGCTTCATCGCCTGAGTGGCGGCATCCCCCGTTTCATCAACCTCATCTGCGACCGTGCCCTGATCGCCGCTTTCGCCCGTGGCAGCTACAAGATTGTCCACAGCGATATCAGCCAGGCTGCCTTCGAGGTCAATGGCGTTCGGGACGAAGGAAGCTGGGCCTCCGGTCTGATGGTGACGCTGGCGGGCGCCCTGCTGGTGGCCGCAGGCTGGTGGGGCTGGCAATTTTTCGGCGTGTTCCCCACCCGTCCGGTGGTCAAGGTCGAGGTGCCGGTCACCATCGACGAGACCGCCGAGCAGCAGGAGCAGCTGACCGAAGCGATCAATCAGGCCATCGACCCTGACAGCGCCATGCAGAATCTCTATCGGGTCTGGGGTTATGAACCGGAACCGTTCGAGGCAACCTGCGACAACGCGCCCCGTGCCGGTCTGCGCTGTCAGGAGGGAGAGGCAAGCCTCGACGAGCTGCGCGCCCTGCAGTATCCCGCCATGATCACGCTCACTGACCCGACTGGCGGCCTCTACTATGCGACCCTGGTCAATCTGGGGCCGAACAAGGCCAGCCTGATGATCGGTGACCAAAGCTGGCAGGTGGATCGCCAGTGGCTCAGCGACAACTGGGGCGGTAGCTACACCCTGCTCTGGCGCATGCCGAAAGGGGGGGTGAGCCTGATCGCCAGCAATGCCGGTCAGACCCAGATCCAGTGGCTCGACAACGCCTTGAGCCGTGCGCTGCAACAACCCGAGCGCAAGGTGCGCCGTTTCGATGGCGAGCTCAAGAACAAGCTGCAGCAGTTCCAGCGAGATCAGGGGCTCACCCCTGATGGCATCGCGGGCAGCAACACCCTGCTGCGTCTCAACGCCCTCTCCGGTGAACCCATGCCCAGACTGGAGGAGGCCTCCTGATGTCTACCCTGCTCAAGGCGCTGCGCCGTGCGCAGCAACCGCAACTCTCCGCCCATATTCCGGCCATGGGCTTGCCCATGCCCCGGGAAGAGGAGCGCAGCCCACGCCGCATCGGCTGGCTGCTGGCACCCCTGGCCCTGTTGCTGGGGGCGGTCGCCAACTATGGCTGGCATCTGCTCCACCTGCGCCCCATCGAGGAGAAGGTGGAGGTGAAAGAGGTGATCACTCCACCCTTCGTGCGGGTCGAACCCAAGGCGATGGTGACCCGTCCGCTGCCGCCGCCCCTGCCGGAGCCGGTGGTACAACCCAGAGCAGTGGCCAAAAACGAAGGGCCCAGTCAGGGGAATACCCCCGCGCTGAGTCTGGCCGAGCAGCTGATGAAAGCCCTCAATGAAACCCCATTGCAGGAGACGCCACACGCCACCGGCCAGAACAACGTGCAACCGGCCCAGTTGATGGCGCTGGGCTCGGCCCCCCAATCGGTGCGCCAGCAGGTACCGCAGCTGAGCTATGGCTCTCATGTGTTCTCCTCCAACCCCGCCAAGCGGGCCGTGGTGCTCAATGGCCGGGAATACCGGGAGGGGAGCGAAATCGCCCCGGGGGTCGTGCTCGCTACCATCGACCAGCAATACATAGTGCTGCAGGTCGCCGGACAGAGCGTGACCCTCAAGGCGCTACAGGATTGGCGAGGGTGAGTACGCACCGTCCCCTGATGTTCGCTGGCAAGCAGGATGCACCTCACCTGAGTGCCACTTTTGTGAGCATTCAAAGGTTTACGGTGTGATGAAATATCCATTTTTACGGTTTGGTGCGCCCGGACCCGTTGTGTCACAGCCACCGGCCGTACACAATACGCAGCCGCCCCAGAGCCTGGAATTTGTTGATTAATATGACGCTACGATTCAGGGATGACATTTTGACCACGCTGCTGGCCCAGTGCCGGCGGCTTCCCATGACCAGAGTCACCCAGGTGGCCTTTCTGGCGCTGCTGATCATGCTGGCCCAGCAGAGCGCCACCCTCACCTGGCGTCTGCTCACCCTGGCAAGCCCGCAAACCAGCCAACCGTGGCAACCCTCCGCCGTAGCGGTCAGCGGCCAGAGCAACCCGCGCCTTGAACTGGGCGAGGTGAGCCGACTGGCGCTGTTTGGCAAGGCGATCCCCAAGGCGCAAGCCAAAGCCGCCGTGGCCGCCAATGCGCCGCGTACCCAGCTCAATGCCCAGCTCAACGGGGTGCTGGCCAGCTCGGATCCCGCCAAATCCATCGCCATCATCGCCATGTCCGGCATCCAGAACTCCTATGGGGTCGGTGACATGATTGACGGCACCCAGGCGCGGATCCGGCAGGTCTATCCGGATCGGGTGATCATCGAGCGGGATGGCCGCGACGAGACTCTGATGCTGGATGGCGAGGAGTATGGCAAGCCGCTGCCGCAGACCAACGCCGCCCCCCTTGGCTCCCTGCGCAGCGAGCTGATGGCCGATCCGGGCAAGATCACCGATTACCTCAATATTTCACCGGTTCAGGTGGATGGTCGCATGACCGGCTATCGCCTCAACCCGGGCAGCAATCCTGAGTTTTTCAACCAGAGCGGGCTGCAGGCCAATGACCTGGCCATCAGCATCAACGGACTGGATTTACGGGACAACATGCAAGCCATGCAGGCAATGCAGCAGCTGGCTGGCGCAACGGAAATGACAGTGACCGTCGAGCGACAGGGCGAACAGTTCGACATCTATGTGCGCTTGTCAGAATAATGATTTGGAGTCGTACCAATAATGACCACTAAAGGGAAAGGCTGGCGTCTGGCCACTATCGCAGCGGCACTGATGATGGCAGGCTCAGCCTGGGCCACCGAATACTCTGCCAGTTTCAAGAACGCCGACATTGAAGAGTTCATCAATACGGTGGGCAAGAATCTCAATAAAACCATCATCATAGAGCCATCGGTGCGCGGCAAGATCAACGTGCGCAGCTACGACCTGCTTAATGAAGAGCAGTACTACCAGTTCTTCCTGAGCGTGCTCGACGTCTACGGCTTTGCCGTGGTGCCGATGGACAACGGGGTACTCAAGGTGCTGCGCTCGCGGGATGCCAAGACCTCCGCCATTCCGGTGGTGGATGGCAGCAACCCGGGCATGGGCGACGAGATGGTGACCAGAGTCGTGCCAGTGCGCAACGTCTCGGTCCGTGAACTGGCTCCGCTGCTGCGCCAGCTCAACGACAACGCCGGTGGTGGCAACGTGGTGCACTACGAGCCCTCCAACGTGCTGCTGATCACCGGCCGCGCCGCCGTGGTCAACCGTCTGGTGGAGGTGGTGAACCGGGTCGACCGCGCAGGCGATCAGGATGTGGACATCATCAAGCTCAAGTTCGCCTCGGCGGGTGAAATGGTGCGGCTGGTAACCAACCTCAACAAGGATGGCAACCCCCAGGGCGGCACCGCTTCTCTGCTGCTCTCCCCCAAGGTGGTGGCCGACGAGCGCACCAACTCGGTGGTGGTGAGTGGTGAGCCGAAAGCGCGCGCCCGCATCATCCAGATGGTGCGCCAACTCGACCGCGACCTGCAAAGCCAGGGCAACACCCGGGTCTTCTACCTCAAATATGGCAAGGCCAAAGACATGGTCGAGGTGCTCAAGGGGGTCAGCTCCAGCATCGAGGCCGACAAGAAGGGCGGCGGTGCAACCACAGGTGGCGCCAGCATCGGTGGTGGCAAGCTGGCCATCTCCGCCGACGAGACCACCAATGCGCTGGTCATCACCGCCCAGCCAGACGTGATGTCCGAACTGGAGCAGGTGGTGGCCAAGCTCGATATCCGCCGCGCCCAGGTGCTGGTGGAGGCGATCATCGTCGAGATGCAGGATGGTGACGGCCTCACCCTTGGCGTCCAGTGGGGCAATGCCAACGGTGGCGGCACCCAGTTCACCAACTCAGGTCTGCCTATCGGTGGCGCGATCGCCGCCGGTAAGGATTACCAAGATGGCAAGACCGACACCGCAGCCAATCTGCTGAAAGAGTTCAATGGCATGGCCGCCGGTTTCTATCACGGCGACTGGGCCATGCTGGCCACGGCGCTGGCCTCCAATACCAAGAACGATATTCTCTCCACCCCCAGTATCGTCACCATGGACAACAAGGAAGCCTCCTTCAACGTCGGTCAGGAGGTCCCGGTCCAGAGCGGCTCGCAAAGCTCCACCACCAGCGATCAGGTATTCAACACCATCGAGCGCAAGACGGTGGGCACCAAGCTGGTGGTGACCCCGCAGATCAACGAAGGAGATTCGGTGCTGCTCAATATCGAGCAGGAGGTCTCCAGCGTCGCCCAGACCCAGGCGACCGGTACTGCCAACCTTGGCCCCACCTTCGACACCCGTACCGTCAAGAACGCAGTGCTGGTCAAAAGCGGCGAAACCGTGGTGCTGGGCGGTTTGATGGATGAACAGACCAAGGAGCAGGTCTCCAAGGTGCCCTTGCTGGGCGATATCCCGGTGCTGGGTTATCTGTTCCGCTCTACCTCCAACACCACCTCCAAGCGCAACCTGATGGTCTTTATCCGGCCGACCATCTTGCGTGATGCGGATGTCTATACCGGTGTCTCCAGCAACAAATACAGCCTGTTCCGCGCCGAGCAGCTCAATGCCGCCTCGCAGGAGGGGTATCTCACCTCCCCCGCCCGTCAGGTATTGCCTGCCTACGGCCAGGATGTGATGGTGTCGCCCGAGCTGCAAAAAGAGATCCAGAAGCAGATCAACGAGATGCGGAGCAGACAGCAAAGTACTGTCGAGACCACCACCCCGTTTGTGCAGAGTAAGCCCTGATGAGTGCCTACCATCTGGATGGAAGCGTCGGGCCTGCGCCACTGCCCGAGCTCCCCTTTGTCTTTGCCCGCAACTTCGGGGTGATCCTGATTGAGCGGGACGGCACTCCTGTGCTGCAGTGCCGCCCCGGCGTCACCCCGCAGGCCCTGCTGGAAGTACGGCGGGTAGCGGGTTGCAGCTTCGCGGTGGAGCAGCTCGACAACGAGGCCTTCGAAGAGCTGCTGATGGCTCACTACCAGCGCGACTCCTCCGAGGCGCGCCAGCTGATGGAAGATCTTGGCAACGAGATGGACTTCTTCGCCCTGGCCGAAGAGCTGCCGCAAAGTGAAGATCTGCTGGATGCCGATGACGACGCCCCCATCATTCGCCTCATCAACGCCATGTTGAGCGAGGCGATCAAGGAGGAGGCCTCCGATATCCATATCGAGACCTTCGAGCGGGCACTGGTGATCCGTTTTCGCATCGACGGGGTGCTGCGGGAGATCCTGCGCCCCCATCGCAAGCTGGCCTCGCTCCTGGTCTCGCGGATCAAGGTGATGTCGCGGATGGATATCGCCGAGAAGCGGGTACCGCAAGATGGTCGTATCTCCTTGCGTATCGGTGGCCGCGCCGTCGACGTGCGGGTCTCCACCATGCCGTCCAGCTACGGCGAACGAGTGGTACTGCGTCTCTTGGACAAGAACAACGTGCGCCTCGAGCTCAAACAGCTTGGCATGACCAAAGCCAATCGCACCATCATCAGCGAGCTCATTCGCAAACCCCACGGCATCATCCTGGTCACCGGCCCGACCGGTTCCGGTAAATCCACCACCCTCTATGCAGCGCTGTCTGAAATCAACTCGCGGGATCGCAACATCCTGACGGTGGAAGACCCTATCGAATATGACCTCGAAGGGGTGGGCCAGACCCAGGTCAACAGCAAGGTGGACATGACCTTTGCTCGCGGCCTGCGCGCCATCCTGCGTCAGGATCCGGATGTGGTGATGGTGGGGGAAATTCGAGATCTGGAAACCGCCCAAATCGCGGTGCAGGCCTCGCTGACCGGTCACCTGGTGATGTCGACCCTGCACACCAACACCGCCATCGGCGCCATCACCCGGATGCGGGACATGGGGATCGAGCCCTTCCTGCTCTCCTCGTCGCTCTTGGCAGTGCTGGCCCAGCGGCTGGTGCGCACCCTCTGCCCCGATTGCCGCGCCCCGCGTCCCATCACCGAGCAGGAGCGGCTCGCCATGGGCATCGAGCTGGCCCCCGATCAGCAGGTGTGGCACCCGGTCGGATGCGAGCTGTGCAACCACACCGGCTACCGTGGCCGAACCGGCATCCACGAGCTGGTGGTGATCGACGAAGCGGTGCGTGAAGCCATTCACAGCGCCAGCGGTGAGCTCGCCATCGAGCGGCTGATCCGCGGCCACACCCCCAGCATCCGCCGTGACGGCATCGACAAGGTCCTCGAGGGGCAAACCAGCCTCGAAGAGGTATTGCGCGTGACCCGGGAAGATTGAGATGGCGGCATTCGAATACAAGGCCCTCGACAACA
>NZ_QAJD01000169.1:9229-14313 GCF_003061465.1 Aeromonas sp. HMWF017 | reverse complement strand
AGGTACGCCAGCTGCTGCGCGAACAGGGGCTCACCCCCCTCGAGGTGAACGAGACCACCGAGAAGGCGAAACGGGAAGCAACCCGCTTTGCCCTGTTTCGGCGCGGCGCCAGCACCGCCGAGCTGGCCCTGATCACTCGCCAGCTGGCGACCCTGGTGGGTGCCGGTCTCACCATCGAAGAGGCGCTCAAGGCGGTGGCCGAGCAGTGCGAAAAAGCGCACTTGCGCTCTCTGGTGGCGACCGTGCGCAGCAAGGTGGTGGAAGGCTATTCGCTGGCCGACTCGCTAGGGGCTTTTCCCCATGTGTTCGACCAGCTGTTCCGCTCGATGGTGGCGGCCGGTGAAAAATCGGGCCATCTGGAGAAGGTGCTCAACCGCCTCGCCGACTACACCGAGCAGCGCCAGCATATGCGCACCAAGCTGCTGCAGGCGATGATCTACCCAATCGTGCTCACCTGCGTCGCCATCGGGGTTATCTCAATCCTGCTCACCGCCGTGGTGCCCAAGGTGGTGGCCCAGTTTGAACACATGGGTCAGCAGCTACCAGGCACCACCCGTTTTCTCATCGGCACCAGCGAGCTGATGCAGGCCTACGGCCTCTGGTTCCTGCTGCTGATATTCCTTGGCAGCTTTGTCTGGCGCTGGTGGCTCACCGATGAAAAGCGTCGCCGACGCTGGCATCAGGTGCTGCTCGGCCTGCCGGTGATTGGCCGGGTCAGTCGCGGTCTCAACACCGCCCGCTTCGCTCGCACATTAAGCATCCTCAACGCCAGTGCGGTACCGCTGCTGGAGGGGATGAAGATCTCCGGCGAAGTGCTCTCCAACGACTTTGCCAGAATGCGCATTCTCGAGGCCGCCGAACGGGTGCGCGAGGGGACCAGTCTGCGCAAGTCGCTGACCGAGACCAAGATTTTCCCGCCCATGATGCTGCACATGATCGCCTCCGGCGAGCAGAGCGGCGAGCTCGACAGCATGCTGGAGCGGGCGGCAGACAACCAGGATCGGGAGTTTGAATCCCAGGTCAACATCGCCCTCGGGGTGTTCGAACCCATGCTGGTGGTCTCCATGGCCGGGGTGGTGCTGTTTATCGTGATGTCGATCCTGCAGCCGATCCTCGAGCTCAACAATATGGTGAATATGTAAGTTTCCGGCGTTCGACTACCCCGCTGGCGGCCAGTCGAACCCACCCAGTGATCAATCTCTGATGGGCCATCCCATCTCATTCGTTACGGAGCAACTCATGAACAAACGTCGTCAATCCGGTTTTACCCTGCTGGAAGTCATGGTGGTCATCGTGATCCTCGGCATTCTGGCCAGTCTGGTGGTGCCCAACCTGATGGGCAACAAGGAGAAGGCTGACCAGCAGAAAGCGGTCTCCGATATCGTGGCGCTGGAAAACGCCCTCGACATGTACAAGCTGGACAACAACCGCTACCCGACCACCGAACAGGGTCTGGATGCGCTGGTGACCAAACCTTCCATCGATCCGGCACCGCGCAGCTACCGCGATGGCGGCTATATCAAGCGCCTGCCGCAAGATCCCTGGGGCAACCCGTACCAGCTGCTGAGCCCGGGCCAGTTCGGCAAGCTCGACATCTTCTCCATGGGTCTGGATGGTGAAGCCGGTACCGATGACGACATCGGCAACTGGAACCTGAAGGATTTCCAATAAGTGATTTGCCGCCAGCGCATTCACTCCGCCTTGCTGGAGCAGCCTGAATGAGGGCTGCCCCATCTGCTCGTCGCCAATCCGGCTTTACCCTGCTGGAGGTGCTGCTCGTTGCCATGTTGATGGGTCGGCTTGAGGCTACCGCTATGCAGTTGAGGCTGGCGCCATGAAACAGAGACGCCAGGCCGGTTTTACCCTGCTGGAAGTGTTGCTGGTTGCCATGCTGATGGGGCTGGTGGCCACCGCCGTTACCCTCAGCATGGGGGGCGCCAGAGGAGATCGGGAGCTGGACAAGCAGGCGCGCCGCCTGATGGCGACCCTGCAGCTGGCGCAGGAGTATGCGGTGATGGATGGTCGGCTGGTGGGCATTCGCATCGAGGATAACGGCTGGCAGTTTATGCAGCGTCAGGCCAAGGATCGCAAGTGGCTGGCCCTGACTAGCGACAAGCAGCTGGGGCCGGTACAACTGGCCGAGAACATGACGCTGGCACTGGAGCTGGAAGGCTTTGGCTGGCAGCCGGACTCCGACGAGAAAACCGAACAGAAGCGCGACGAGAAGGAGCGCACGCCACAGCTGCTCATCTTCCCGGGCGGCGAGTTGAGCCCGTTCGTGCTCACCTTCACCCAGCAGGATGACGATGCCCGCTACACCCGTATCGTCAAGGGTGACGAGTTCGGCCGCCTCACCCTGCTCACCGGCGATGAAGATGAAGAGGTGAGCGAGTGAACGCCCGCGGTATGACGTTATTTGAGAAAGGAGTGATGGTGGCGCCACCTCTGTGCCAACAACATGTGCAACGGGTGGCACGATGAACGCACGGGGCATGACATTACTCGAAGTGATGGTGGCACTGGCGGTCTTTGCCATCGCGGGTCTGGCGGTAATGAAAACCGCCAGCGAACACCTCTCGGCACTCAACTATCTGGAAGAGAAGACCCTCGCTACCTGGGTGGTGGAGAACCAGCTGGTGCAGCAGAAGCTCGAGAACAAGTGGCCCGGCGACAGCTGGGTAGAAGGGGATGAGCAGATGGCCGGGCAGACTTGGTACTGGCGCTATCGCGGCGTCGCCACCGCCGACAACAACTTCCGGGCGCTCGATATGGAAGTGCGCACCGAGGCCAAGGCCGAGAACCCGGTCGCCATGATGCGGACCTATATCAGCCGATGACCCAGCTCTCCGCCCGCACGCCTCGCCCCGTCCGTCACGCCGGTTTCACCCTGCTCGAAATGCTGGTGGCGATCGCCATCTTCGCCACTCTCAGCATGGGCGCCTATCAGGTGCTGCAGGGGGTACTCACCAGCGACGAGGTAGCCAAGCGCAAGGAGGCTCGCCTCAACGAGTTGCAGCTCGCCTTCACCCTGCTGGAGCGAGACATCACCCAGATGGTACCGCGCAGCGGTCGCATCGAGGGGGAGAACAACAAGGTGCTGCTGGCGGCTTCCCGGTTCGGCCAGCAGAGCGATGACTGGGGCATGGCCTTTATGCGCAGCGGCTGGCTCAACCCGGACGGCATGCTGCCCCGCTCCCATCTGCAGCGGGTCGGCTGGCGTCTCAAGGATCAGAAGCTGGAGCGCCTGAGCTACCTCTATCCGGATCCGGTGATCGGCACCGAGCCACGCATCCAGCCGGTGCTGGCGGGAGTCACGGCGTTTCGCCTCTACTTCTTCGACAAGGGCAACTGGAAAGAGGAGTGGAGCCAGCGCAGCGTGCTGCCACACGGGCTGGCAGTGGAGCTGGATCTCGAGGATTACGGCACCATTCGCCGCCAGTTCCTGATTGGTGCCGGTGGCCAGCGCGCCGAAGAGAACAGCCAGAGCAGCAACCCCGACCAGGGGGGCGGCAACAACAGCAACAACAACGGGAACAGTGGCGGCAACGGCAATACCAATGGCGGTAATGGTGACAGCCAGAACGGAGGGGGCGCCAATGCGGGCTAATCTCGCCGCCCCCGGTCACCAGCGCGGCATGGCGCTGCTGGTGGTGCTGCTGATCCTCTCGGTGATGGTGATCATCGCCAGCAATATGAGCGGCCGCCTGCAGCTTGAGCTGCGCCGCACCGCCAACATCACCACCGGCAAACAGGCGTGGTGGTATGCCCTCTCGGCAGAGGCGCTGGTAAGCAAGGTGCTGACGCAGGATTTCAAGGACAACCCCGAGGTGGTCAACCTCAGCCAGAACTGGGCCCGCAAGAACACTGTGTTTCCGGTGGACGATGGCCAGCTCAAGGGCGAGGTGACCGACCTGCAATCCTGCTTCAACCTCAACAGCCTGAGCGTGGCCTCCAAGGCGGGGAGCGGCGAGGAGCTGGCGCAGCAGCCCTATCCGGTGCAGGTGTTTCGCGAACTGCTCAAGCAGCTGGCGATGGATGATTACGAGGCGGCCCAGCTCACCGATGCTATTCGTGACTGGACCGACAAGGATACGGTGCTGGTCTCCAGCCTTGGTGCAGAGGACGCCTATTACGAGGGGCTCAAGCCACCCTACCTGACCGCCAATCAGTGGATGCTGGGCAAGGATGAGCTGCGGGCGGTGCGCGGGGTGACGGCCAGGGTCTATGCCAAACTGGCCCCCTATGTCTGCACCCTGCCCAACGACAAGTTGAAAATCAATATCAATACCCTTGCCCCCCAGCGCCCCGAGCTGCTGGTCGCCCTCTATCTGGGTACTATCGGGCTGGATGACGCCAAGCGGGTGCTGAACGAGCGGCCACAGAAGGGGTGGAAAGAGAGCAAGCTGATGACGGACATGCTCGCTCCGGTCGATTCGGTGAAAGGGCTGAAAGAGGCGCTGGTGGTCAAGAGCGACTTCTTCGAAGCCCGAGTCGTGGCCGAGGTCGGCGACAACCGGGCCTGGCTCGAAACCCTGTTCCAGCGGGGCAAGGACAATAAACTGGTGATGCTGCGCCGCCTCAGTAGCGGCGCCGAATAAACAGCGCACCTGCAGGCCATCGCCCGCGGGTACGAGAGATGTTGGATGCAGCCTGCGGGCTGCGCATCGGTGGCCAGGGCGCACAACGCCCTTTGCAAACCGGTATCGCAGGAGAGAGATGCGTGAGCGAAAGTCTGGTCATCCGACTGGGGACCAATAAACAACAACCCTTAGCCTGGCTGGTCTGGTCCGGTCAGGAGCAGGAGATCATCGCCTCCGGCACCCTGCCCTCGGCCGATGCCCTGGGCGAGCTGCAGGAGCGGGCCGGTGGCCGCCCCGTGGTCACCCTGGTGCCGGGCAGCGATCTGATCTTCCGGCGCGTCACCCTGCCGGGTCGCTACAACCGCCAGTCAGCGGCGGCCCTCCCCTACCTGCTGGAGGAGCAGATCGCCTCCGATGTGGACGAGCTCCATCTGGTGGTGCTGGCTCATGAAGGTCAACAGGTCGACCTGATGGCGGTGGATCGGCAGAAGATGGCCGAGTGGC
>NZ_QAJD01000169.1:0-9219 GCF_003061465.1 Aeromonas sp. HMWF017 | reverse complement strand
TCGGCAGCGAGTGGCTGGTACGCCAGGGCCCTTGTCAGGGGATCGTCGCCGACGAACCGCTGCTGGCCATCTTGCTGGCGACTGAAGCCGAGCCGGTCACCATTCACAGCCACACCCCGCTGCCCGCCATTGCCGCCGCCAACTGGCAGGCGGCGGAGCCTGAACTCCCCATGCTGCTGCTGGCCAAGGGAGCCCTCACCTGCCGGGCCAACCTGCTGACCGGCCCCTACCGGCCGCAGACCGAATATGCCCGCTATTGGTTGCAGTGGCGCAAGGTGGTCATCACCGCCGGTCTGTTGCTGCTGGTGGCCCTCGGCCAGCGCGGGGTGCAGCTCTATCAGCTCACCGAGCAGGACAAGGCCCTCAAGGCGGAGATCCGTGCCGTCTATACCCGTATCTTCCCGGGTGAGAGCCGCATCGTGAACGTGCGCAGCCAGATGAACCAGCATCTGCAACAGATGGGACAAGCCCCGCAAAACGGCGTGCTGCTGATGCTCACCGAGCTGGCCCCCACCTTTGCCGAAGTACCCGGCCTGAAACCACAGGTGATGCGCTTTGATGCCAGTCGCCGCGAGCTGCGGCTGCAGGTGACCGCCCCCGGCTTTGCCGAGATCGAGCGGTTCCGCGAGCTGGCGGGCAAGCAATTCGAGGTACAGCAAGGCGAGGTGCGCAGCACCGAGGGCAAGGTAGAGGGCGCACTGGTGCTCAAGGGTAAATCATCATGATGGAAAAATTGCAGAGCTGGTGGCACGGCATCACAGCACGGGAACAGCGGCTGGTGGTCACGGGTAGTGCCTTGTTGCTGGTCGGTCTCTTCTACTGGAGCGTCTGGCAGCCCATCGCCAACCGCATCGCAGAGCGGGAGCGGCAGGTGCAGAACCAGCAGCAGACCCTCGCCTGGCTCAAGGAGAAGGGTGAAGAGGTGCTGGCCATGCAGGGTGGCTCGGGTCGCCAGATCGACACCAGCGGCACCCTGGAAGGGGTGGTCAACCGCACCGCCTTCAACCACAAGATCAAGATTGCCCGGCTGCAACCCCAGGCGCAGGAGCTGCAAGTGTGGATCGACACAGTCCAGTTCGATGACTTGCTGCTCTGGCTCTCCACGCTGGTGGAGCAGCACGGTATTCAGGTTCAAATCATCGAGATCGCCCGCGAGGATCTGGCCCCGGGTCTGGTCAAGGTCAGACGTTTGCAGTTGAGTCGTCCACAATGAAAAAACGCATCCTGATTGCCAGCCTGTTTCTGGCCGCCTATCTGGTCTTCCTGCTGGCCACCCTGCCCGCGGCACTGGTGGCTCGCCATCTGCCGCTGCCTACCAATGTTGCCAACCTGCTGAAACTGGAAAGGGTGAGCGGCACCCTCTGGAGTGGCCAGATTGCCCGACTGCAATATGCCAGCGAATCGGTGAACCAGCTGCGCTGGGATCTCAACGGCTGGTCGCTGCTGCGCTTCGCCCCCGAAGTGGCCATTCGCTTTGGCGATCGCAACGGCCTCAATGGTCAGGGCATTGTCGGCTGGAATGGCGCCGTCTTCGGCCGGGATCTGACCCTCAACGCCCCCGCCCCCTGGTTGCTGAGCCGGGTGCCAATGCGCCTGCCGATCCCGATCACCGTCAGCGGCCAGCTGCAGCTTAAAGTGGAGCAGTTTGCCCAGGGCAACCCCTGGTGTGACAACCTCTATGGCAACCTCGACTGGTACAACGCCAGCGCCGATACCCCGGCGGGCAAGCTGGATCTGGCCGACCCCGAGCTGAAACTCACCTGCCTCGACTCCAGACTGGTGGCCGAACTCAAGCAGGGCTCCGATGCGGTGCAGACCATGGGTCGCCTCGAGCTGCAACCCAATGGCCAATACCTGTTCCAGGGCACCCTGAAACCGGGCCCAGAACTGCCGCCTCAGATGCAACAAGGGCTCCCCTTCCTCGGCCAGCCAGACAGTCAGGGCCGCTTCCCCCTACGCTATCAGGGGCGGATCTAACCCCTATCCCGCCGACCCCGGAGCCACTCCGGGGTCAGCTTGTTTATCCCTTTGAGCCTTCTCCTCTCACTACACTGACCCCCTCAGCCCTTACTCATTTAACTCTGACGTACAGCCACGTCCCCTGTAAGAGTGTCTGATCCCCCTCTCTTTCAACCCGCTCTGCGCAGCAACAACCAGCCTCACTCGTCAATCCACTTGCCGCAAATGGTCAATGAGCACACACCTTGCTCAAAAAGTGGCAACTCGCCATAGCCAAATTAAATATCAATAAGATTGCATCATTTGATAAATGTGAGCTGTCACCCGTTATTGATCTTTTCCAGCCACATTACAGCCGCCCACAAAAGCATAAAAATAACTAACTGAAAAATAACGATTAAAAAAGAAAACCATCCTCTTCACGCCCCATTTAATCTCATTTCCTTTGTGCCAACCCATCAGAAATGTGAACGACGGCAAAACAACGGGTCAACCAGAGACTATTGATAAAAACATCGAAATACCAGGTGAAACCCAGAGGCCGATACAATGAAGTCAATTTGAGATGATTGATGTGTCTAGATAACACAACAGGCAACCATCTCGACCGATCTGTTCATTTGGTTTTCAAGCGTTGAGGGAAGGGTTATGGAAAAGAAGCGTATCTACCTGTTTTGCTCTGCTGGGATGTCCACTTCACTGCTGGTTTCAAAGATGAAGACGCAGGCGGAAAAATATGATGTGCCGGTGCTGATCGATGCCTATCCGGAGACCCTGGCTGGCGAGAAGGGACAGGATGCCGATCTGGTGCTGCTGGGCCCGCAAATCGCCTACATGCTGCCGGAGATCCAGCAGCAACTGCCGGGCAAGCCGGTCGAGGTGATTGACACCCTGCTCTACGGCAAGGTCGATGGCCTCGGCGTACTGAAGGCGGCGGTAGCCTCCATCAAGAAGAGCCTCGCGCAGTAAGGAGATCCCTGTGAGCAACATCATCGCATCGTTGGAGAAGGTCATACTGCCCATAGCCGTCAAGCTGGGCAAACAACCTCATGTCAACGCCATCAAGAACGGTTTTATCAAGCTGATGCCCCTGACGCTGGTCGGGGCCATGTTCGTTCTCATCAACAACGTCTTTCTGAGCTTTGGCGAAGGCTCCTTCTTCTACTCTATCGGCGTGCGGATCGATCCCGCCACCATCGCCACCCTTGATGGCCTCAAGAGCATCGGCGGCAACGTCTATAACGGCACCCTGGGCATCATGTCCCTGATGGCCCCCTTCTTTATTGGTCTGGCACTGGCCGAAGAGCGCAAGACCGACCCCCTGGCCTCCGGTTTGCTGTCGGTTGCAGCCTTTATGACCGTCACGCCGTTCAGCGTGGGCGAAGCCTATGCGGTCGGCGCCAACTGGCTGGGCGGAGCCAACATCATCTCCGGCATGCTGATCGGTATCGCCGTGGCCGAAATGTTCGCCTTTATCGTCCGTCGCAACTGGGTCATCACCCTGCCAGACAGCGTTCCAGCTTCTGTCTCCCGCTCCTTCTCGGCTTTGATCCCGGGCTTTATCATCCTCTCCATCATGGGGGTGATCTCCTACCTGCTGAACAATGCCGGCACCAACTTCCACCAGCTGATCATGGACAGTATCTCCACCCCGCTGGCCAATATGGGGGGTCTGGTGGGCTGGGTCTATGTGATCTTCTCCTCCTTCCTCTGGTTCTTCGGTGTACACGGCATGCTGGCGCTCACTGCGCTGGAGTCAGGCGTACTTTTCCCCTTCGCCCTGGAAAACGTCGCCCTCTACAACCAGTACGGTTCGGTCGAAGCGGCGCTGGAGGCAGGCAAGCAGTTCCACTTCTGGGCCAAGCCGATCACCGACTCCTTCGTCTTCCTCGGCGGCACCGGTGCCACGCTGGGCCTCATCATCGCCATCTTTATGGTCTCCCGTCGCGATGACTACCGTCAGGTCGCCAAGCTGGGTCTGCCCTCCGGCATGTTCCAGATCAACGAGCCCATTCTGTTCGGCTTGCCGGTCATCATGAACCCCATCCTGCTGGTGCCCTTCATCCTGGTGCACCCGGTACTGATGGGGATCACCATGGCGGCCTACTACGCCGGGATCATCCCGCCCATCACCAACATCGCGCCATGGACCATGCCGACCGGCCTGGGTGCCTTCTTCAACACCAACGGCAGTGTGGCCGCCTTCTGTCTGGCGATATTCAACCTGGGTGTCGCGACCATGATGTATATCCCCTTCGTGCTTATTGCCAACAAAGCGCAGAACGTCATCGATGAAGAAGAGGAGAGCGAAGAGGATATCGCTCTGGCTCTGAAGTTCTGATAACAGCCATTCCAATGACAGCAAGGGAGGAGCAAAACTCCTCCCCTAACAGCCTGGAGAAGTAACCCATGCAGTATCGTTTTCCGGATGACTTCTGGTGGGGCAGCGCCAGCTCGGCCCCGCAGATGGAAGGCGCCGCCAACCGCGGCGGCAAATCCGCCAATATCTTTGACTACTGGTTCTCCATCGAACCGCAGCGTTTCCACAACGGGGTCGGCCCGGCCGACACTTCCACCTTCTATGACAACTTCGAGAGCGACATCAAGCTGCTCAAGCAGCTGGGGCACAACAGTTTTCGCACCTCCATCTCCTGGTCACGGCTGATCCCGGACGGGGTGGGCGAAATCAACCAGGAGGCGGTCAGCTTCTACAACGCCGTCTTTGACCGGCTGCTGGCCGAGGGGATCACCCCGCTTATCAACCTCTACCACTTCGACATGCCGATGTGCATGCAGGAGCGTGGCGGCTGGGAGAGCCGGGAAGTGGTGGCCGCCTATGTGCGCTACGCCACCCGCTGCTTCGACCTGTTTGGCGGTCGCATCAAGCACTGGTTCACCTTCAACGAGCCGATTGTGCCGGTCGAGTGCGGCTACCTTGGCCACTACCACTACCCCTGCGTGGTCGATTTTGGTAGGGCGGCCACCGTCGCCTACCACACCGCGCTGGCCCATGCCGGTGCCGTGCAGGCCTATCGCGCCTGCCAGCATGATGGCGAGATCGGCATCATCCTCAACCTGAGCCCGACCTATCCCCGCTCGCAGGATCCGGCAGATCTCGCCGCCTCCCGCATCGCGGATCTGCTGCTCAACAAGAGCTTCCTCGATCCTGCCCTGAAGGGAAGCTACGACCCCGAGCTGGTCGCGCTGCTAGAGCAGTACGACTTGCTGCCGCAGATCGAAGAGGGTGACAAGGCGCTGCTCGCCGCCGGCAAGGTGGATATCCTCGGCATCAACTACTACCAGCCGCGCCGGGTCAAGGCCAAAGAGGTGGCGTGGCAGGGTGTACCGCGTACGCCGGAAGATCTGTTCGACTACTACGAGATGCCGGGCCGCAAGATGAACCCCCACCGAGGCTGGGAGATTTACGAAAAAGGGATCTACGACATCCTCACCGACCTGCGAGTCAACTACGGCAACCTGCCCTGCTACATCTCGGAGAACGGCATGGGGGTCGAAGGGGAAGAGCGCTTTATCGGTCCCGAGGGACGGGTGGAGGATGACTACCGCATCCAGTTCATTCGCGAGCACCTCGAGTGGCTGCATCGCGCACTGGAAGAGGGCAGCGCCTGTCGCGGCTATCACCTGTGGACCTTTATCGACAACTGGTCCTGGCTCAACGCCTACAAGAACCGTTACGGCTTCGTCCGCCTCGATCTGGAGAGCCAGCAACGCACCATCAAGAAGAGCGGCTACTGGTTTGCCGAGGTAGCGCGCAACCATGGTTTTAATTAACGGTTTCAATTAACGCATTTACGTAAGGAACGACTCATGTTCGATCTGGACAACATCACTGAAGAGGCCACCACCAGCAACGATCTGGAAGAGGTGGTAATGGGGCTCATCATCAACTCCGGGCAGGCCCGCAGCCTCGCCTACACCGCGCTGAAAAAGGCCAAGGAGGGGGATATGGCCGCCGCTCACCAGCTGATGGCCCAATCCCGCGAGGCGCTCAATGCCGCCCATCTGGTGCAGACCCAGCTGATCGAGGACGATCAGGGGGAAGGCAAGATCCCGGTCACCCTGGTGCTGGTCCATGCCCAGGATCACCTGATGACCTCCATGCTGGCCCGTGAGCTGATCAGCGAGCTGATCGAGCTGCACGAAAAGCTGCAGAACCAATAACCTCCGGACGGGGCGAGAGGCCCCATCATCGGCCCGCAGATCAGGAAGCGACTCATGAGCGTTAAAACAATCCGGGAAACCGAACTGTTTAACAACAAACCATTCCACATGTTCATCTACAACAAACAGGTGAGCGGAACCGGTTTGCACCAGCACGACTACTACGAGTTCACCCTGGTACTGACCGGTCGTTACTATCAGGAGGTCAACGGCAAGCGGGTGCTGCTGGAGCGGGGGGACGTGGTGTTTATCCCGCTCGGCTCCCGCCATCAGAGCTTCTACGAGTTCGGCACCACCCGCATCTTCAACGTCGGGATCACCCGCACCTATTTCGACGAGCACTTCAAATACCTGCTACCGGAGCACTTCGTCGCCTCACAGGCCTATGCGCTCAAGAGCGAGTTCCTCAGCTACATCGAATCGGTGCTGGTCTCGCCGGGCTTTAGGGAAGAGGCGCTGACCGAATTTCTCGAAGTGGTGACCTACGCGGTGATGAACCGGCTGCGTCACTACAAGGACACCTCAGCCAGCGATGATCTTCCGCTCTGGCTCCACGAAACCGTGGAGCGGATGCACGATCGCCCCCTCTTTGCCGAGGATGCGCTGGCCAACATGGTCTCCCTCTGTGGCAAGAGCCAGGAGTATCTGACCCGGGCCACCCGGCGTTACTACAACAAGACGCCGATGCAGATCATCAACGAGATCCGGATCAACTACGCCAAGATGCAGCTGGAGGTGACCAACAACTCGGTGGCCGATATCGCCTTCGAGACCGGCTACAACGACGTCAGCCTCTTTATCAAAAACTTCAAGAAGCTCACCTCGTTTACCCCGGGCAGTTACCGCAAATATCTCTATCCGAAATTCGAAAGTTCAGCCTGAGACCAGCGAGTTGCTGACCTAAACAACCCGGTTCAAGAGAACCAATCCATTGTGACCAGCCCCTGCCACAGGCGGCTGCGGCCCCTCTCACCATGAAGACAGAGCGGCCACCATCAAACCTAGAAAGATCGATGAAGAGGGATTTATGAGCGAGAAGATCAAGGTAGTCACCATTGGCGGCGGCAGCAGCTACACCCCCGAGCTGGTCGATGGTTTCATCAAGCGCTATACCGAGCTGCCCATCAGCGAGCTGTGGCTGGTGGATATTCCCGCTGGCGAAGAGAAACTGAACATCATCTTCGACCTCTGCCAGCGGATGATCCGTCAGGCAGGCATCCCCATGACCCTGCACAAAACCCTGGATCGCCGCGAGGCACTGGTGGGCGCCAACTTCGTCACCACCCAGCTTCGCGTCGGCCAGCTGCAGGCGCGGGAGAAGGATGAGCGCATCCCCTTGAGTCACGGCATGCTGGGGCAGGAGACCAACGGCGCAGGCGGCCTGTTCAAGGGGCTGCGAACCATACCGGTCATCTTCGACATCATCCGCGACGTCGAAGAGCTTTGCCCGGATGCCTGGCTGATTAACTTCACCAATCCGGCTGGCATGGTGACCGAAGCAGTGCGCCGTCATACCAACTTCCGCCGTTTTATCGGGGTGTGCAATATTCCGGTCGGCATGCAGATGTTTGTACGCGATGCCCTCCAGCTGACCGAGCATGATCACCTCTCCATGGATTTGTTCGGCCTCAACCATCTGGTCTTTATCGGCGATGTGCTGGTCAACGGCGAATCACGCTTTGACGAGCTGCTGGAAGGGGTCGCCGATGGCAGCCTGACCCGCGCCAGCTCGGTCAAGAACATCTTCGACCTGCCGTTCGATCCCGGTTTTATCCGCGGCTTGCGCCTGCTTCCCTGCTCCTACCTGCGTTACTACTTCAAGGAGAAAGAGATGCTGGGGATCGAGATGGGCGAGTTCTATAAAGGCGGCGCCCGGGCTCAAGTGGTGCAGCAGGTCGAGAAGAAACTGTTCGAGCTCTACCAGAACCCCGATCTGTGCGAAAAGCCCAAGGAGCTGGAGCTGCGTGGCGGCGCCTACTACTCCGATGCAGCCTGCGAAGTGATCAGCGCCATCTACAACGACAAGCAGAGCGAGCACTACGTCATCGTGCCCCATCAGGGCCATGTCACCAATATCCCAGCCGACTGGACGGTGGAGATGAGCTGCCTGATCGGCCGTGACGGCGCCATTCCCCATCCGCGCCTCACCCGCTTTGACGACAAGGTGAACGGGCTGGTGCATCTCATCAAGAGCTTCGAGATCGCCGCCGCCAAGGCCGCCATCAGCGGCAACTTCGATGACCTGCTGTTGGCGATGAACCTCAACCCGCTGATCCACTCCGACAACGATGCCCGCATCGTCGCCCGCGAGCTGTTGCTGGCCCACCGCGAACACCTCCCCAACTTCGCCGCCGCCATCGACGCCCTCGCCTGAGGCCAGCACGCCCCGCCCGAATCGGCGGGGCGCTTAACCGCAAGAGAACCCTCATGAGCAAGAGATTGATCATCAACGCCGACGACTTCGGCCTCTGCCGCGCCCAGAACTACGGCATCATAGAGGCGTTCGAGCACGGGGTCGTCAGCTCCACCACCGCGATTGTCACCTCCCCCGCCATCGAACACGCCGCCTGGCTGGCCGGGCGATTCCCCGAATTGCCTGTCGGGCTGCACTTTATGCTCAGCTGGGGGAAACCGCTGACCCCGCTCACCTCGCTGGTGAACGAGCAGGGCGAGCTCAACAAGGGGATCTGGCACAAGAGCGAGGCGGGAGAGCTGGATCTGACCGAGATATCTGGCGAGCTGGCGAGTCAGTATCAGCGCTTTGTCGCGATCTTCGGCAGAAAGCCGACCCATATCGACAGCCACCACCATGTTCATATGCTACCGACTATCTACCCGCTGGTGGAGGCTTTCGCCAAGACGCATGGACTGCCCCTTCGCATCGACCGGAGCGAAATCGCCCGCCACGCCCTGACCGTCACCCACTCGCAAAGCTGCGATCGGTTCGACGACCGCTTCTACGGGGCGCAACTGACCCGGGCCAACCTGCTGCAACTGCTCGATGAAGCCAGTGCACAGGGGGCCCATTCCCTTGAGATCATGTGCCACCCCTCCTTTATCGATCTGGCGATGCAAGGC
>NZ_QAJD01000032.1:0-2771 GCF_003061465.1 Aeromonas sp. HMWF017 | reverse complement strand
GAGGGGGTTTTTGTTTATGGGCGGGTTATTTCAGTTCCGGCCAGTAGGCTTTGTTGGCCTCTATCAAGTCATCCAGAATGGACTTGGCCACCGATGCACTGGGCACTGTCTTGGAGAGGGTGATGGCTTGCCACAGCTTCTGGTAAGAGTGCTCGACCCAGGCTTCGACCACCAGTTTCTCGACCGCGACCTGCTGACCCATCATGCCCTGCTGGAACAGCGGGATGCTGCCCACTTGCAACGGCTCTGGCCCGCTGCTGCCGACCAGGCAGGGGATCTCGACCATGGCTTCCGGGTCAAAGTTGGGGATGGCGCCGCGATTGGGAACGATCAGCAGCATCCGCTCCTGAGTGTTGAAGGCGATGGCGGTTGCCAGGTCAACGATATAGGAGGCGTGTTCATCGATCTCCAGCTCGCCCGCTGCTGAATTGCCTGCCTTGACGATGTCGCTACAGGCGGTGAAGACCTGCTTCTCGCGGTGCTCCATCACCTCGTTGGCGCGGGTGTGTTCCGGGTTGGAGTGGGCCACCACATAGTCCGGGTAGAGGTAGTACTTCAGATAGGTGTTGGGCAGGGTATCCGGGTCGAGCGCCCATACATCCTTTGCCTTGGCGAAGGTATCGTTCCAGCTTGCTTCGGCATGGCTGGCGCTATTGGGCACATAGCCGTGGCGGGCGACGTGCTCCTTGATCTTCGGCATCAGGTCGTTACCTTCCAGATCCTCGATGCGGGTCCACCAGCCAAAGTGGTTGAGGCCGTAGTAGCGTACCCGCATCTCTTTGCGGGATTTGAGACCGGCAATCTGGGCCATGCGCCCCTCGATCCCGATCGGCATGTCGCAGATGTTGAGGATTTTTGCGTTGGGACGCAGGCGACGGGTCGCTTCGGCCACAATGGCGGCCGGGTTGGAGTAGTTGAGCATCCAGGCATTGGGTGAGTACTGCTCCATATAGTCGACCAGCTCCAGCACTCCGCCGATGGAGCGCATGCCATAGGCGATACCGCCCGGGCCGCAGGTCTCCTGACCGACCACGCCATGACGCAGCGGGATCTTCTCGTCCAGCTCGCGCATCGGATATTTGCCAACCCGGATATGGGCCATGACGAAATCTACATCGCTAAACGCTGCTTTGGGGTCGGTGCCATAGCTGAAGGCGATCTCGGGAGCTTTCTCTTTCAGCAAGATTTTGCAGGCTTCGGCGATGATCTCCTGACGGGCACCATCGTTGTCGTAGAATTTGATCTCCTTGAGCGGGAAGCGATGTTGATTTTCCAGCAACATCAGAACGATACCAGGAGTAAAAGTGCTGCCACCACCGGCAATGACTACAGAGAATTTTTTCATGATCATGACTCCATTACTAAAGACGATTGTTGATGACTGTTGTTCATAATCGATTCCATATTTTCACGTACCTGAGGTACATGCAGACCGATAATTACCTGGATACTATCGCCATGGCGGACGACACCATGGGCCCCTAATTTAATAAACTCCTCATCTGCCGCGGCTAGCTTGCTGTTAACCAGCGATATTCTTAAGCGGGTGGCACAATTATTCAGACTGCGTATATTTTTGACTCCACCAAGCGCTTCGATAATTTGTGTTTCACTATCACTGCCCCGCTGGTTTTTGGCTGCCTGATAATCTGACTTTGAATAAAGCTTTATTTCACTGTCTTCCCGGCCCGGTGTTTTAAGATTGAGTCTGATAATCAGCGCGCGGAATATCAGGAACCAGATTCCGGTAAAGACCAACCCGATAGCGATCTGGGTGAACATCATTCCCGCATGGTTGTGGAACATGGGTATCCAGTTCTGCGGCAGGAACTGGTCGAGCAGACCTCCACCCATGTTGCCGACCACACCAAACAGGTACATCACAGTCGACATGGTGGCTGCCAGCAGGGCGTGGATGGCAAACAGCAGCGGCGAGATGAAGAGGAAGGTGAACTCCAGCGGCTCGGTGATACCGACCAGAATGGCGGTCAGGGTGGCCGGGATCAGCAGGCCTGCCACCTTGGCCTTGTTCTCTTTGGCTGCCGTGGCATAGATGGCCAGAGCAATCCCCATGGCACCGAAAATCTTCGAGTTGCCGTGCAGGGCAAAGCCACCCTGAGGGAACTGTTCAATCAGCGGGCGAGAGCTCTGGCTGAACTCCAGCATGTGCTGCGCCCAGTAGAGCTGAATGCCCCCCTCTACTGCCGCTGGGCCGAAGATGAAGGGGCCGTAGATAAAGTGATGCAGGCCGGTCGGGATCAAAATCCGCTCTAGGAAGGTGTATACCCATACCCCGACCGGACCCGAGACCAGCATGAAATTCTGCAGGGAGGCGATGCCCATCTGTACTTTTGGCCAGCCGATCAGGGTCAGCCAGGCGCAGGGGATCATCACGAAGAAGGCGACAATAGTGACAAAGGAGCTGCCCTGAAAGATGCCGAGAAAGACCGGCAGTTGGCGATCAAACAGGCGGTTGTGCAGTGCCGTCACGATGCCGGAGATGACGATGGCCCCTATGATGCTGGTATCCAGGGTCTTGATCCCCGCTACCATGGCGAGGCCACTTTCCCCCCCCACATCCTGACTGAAGTCGACCCCGAAATAACTGCCCCAGGTCATGCCCATGGCGTTGATAAAATAGTTCCAGGTCATGAAACTGACCAATACAGCCAGACAGGCTCTGGCTTGTGCCTTATTTGCCAGACCGATTGGCAGGCCAATCGCAAATATAAGCGGCATATTCCTGAATACTGTCCAGCCACCCTCTTCAA
>NZ_QAJD01000168.1:0-15551 GCF_003061465.1 Aeromonas sp. HMWF017 | reverse complement strand
GATGGTAGTGTGGCATTCGCCATGCGAGAGTAGGACACTGCCAGGCACCCAATACAAGAAACCCCGCTCATCGAGCGGGGTTTTTTATTGCCTGCAATTCATAAAGTCGTCTAATAACTGACCTTTTATTCCCTCTTCCCTGCCGCTTTCTCCATTTTCCTCCTCGATTTTCTCCGGTTCTGCCATCGCCGCTGGCGGTGGTTGCCGTTATAATGGCCGCCCTCAAGCAAGGTGGTGGTATGAAAGCAGAATATCTACAGCGATTCGGGGGCATTGCCCGTCTTTATGGTCAGAATGCCCTGCGTTCCTTTAGCCGGGCCAAGGTCTGTGTGGTGGGGATCGGCGGCGTGGGCTCCTGGGCGGCCGAGGCGCTGGCTCGTGCTGGCATCAACCAGATCACCCTGATCGACATGGACGATATCTGCATCACCAACACCAATCGCCAGATCCACGCTATGCAGGGTACGGTCGGTCGCCTCAAGACCGAGGTGATGGCCGAGCGCATTCGCGCCATCAATCCAGATTGCGACGTGATCGAGGTAGACGATTTCGTCACCGCCGATAACCTGGCCGAGCATATCAAGCGGGAGTTTGACTATGTGGTGGACGCCATCGACTCGGTCAAGGCCAAGGTGGCGCTGATTGCCTTCTGCAAGCGCAACAAGATCCCGGTGATCGTGGCCGGCGGTGCTGGCGGGCAGATGGACCCGACCCAAATTACCGTGGCCGATCTGGCCAAGACTATTCAGGATCCGTTGGCGGCCAAGGTGCGCTCCGATCTGCGCCGGTTGCACAACTTCAGCAAGAATCCGGCGCGCAAGTTCGGGGTGGAGTGTGTCTTCTCAACCGAGCAGCTGAGTTATCCGGATGGCAATGGTGGCACCTGTCAGGCCAAGGCGGCCAGCGATGGCACCATGAAGATGGATTGCGCCTCCGGCTTTGGCGCGGTGACGCCGGTGACGGCAACCTTTGGGCTGGTTGCCGCATCCCGAGTATTGAAGAAGATTGCCGAACGGGGCGCCCGAGCCGAGAAAGAGGCCGGGAATGAAGAAGTAGGGTCGATTGGCGAAGCCTAATCGACCTCTGCACAAAGCGGATTAGACTGCCTGCTCCAGGATCGCCAGCACGATCGCTCTGAGCCCGTTACCTCGTGACGGGCTCAAGTGTTTCTCAAGTCCCAGTTCGGTGAAATACCCTTCCATATCAAATGCCTGGATCGCCGCAGACGATTGGTGGTTGAGTGCCGCCAGCACGATGACGATAAGGCCACGCACGATGCGAGCATCGGAATCACAGGCAAAGTGCCAGCAGCCATCCTCGCTTTGTTCTCCCTTCAGCCAAGCCTGGCTTTCACACCCCTTGAGGCGAAACTCCTCCTGCTGCCATTCGCCGGGTAGTGTCGGCAGCTGCCTGCCGAGCTGGATGATGAGCCGGTACTGGTTTTCCCAGCCGTGAGCGGCGGCAAACTGCTGGCGGATGGTGTCGGTGTTGGGCTCAAGGCCGATCCGGGTATAGCTTGCGAGGTCACTCATTCGGTTGTCTGCCTTAGAAGAAGTCACTGAGTTTGTGCAGGGCGGCCAGCAGGGCGTCGACATCATCCCGATTGTTGTAGCAGGCCAGCGAGGCGCGCAGGGTGCCGCCGATCCCGAGCGATTCCATCAGTGGCATGGCGCAGTGATGGCCGACTCGCAGGGCGATCCCCTGCATATCGAGCAGGGTGGCGGCATCTTGCGGGTGAATGTCATCGAGCAGGAAAGAGACCGCGCCGGCGCGCTGATTGGGTTCGCCGACCAGACGCAGCCCTGGCACCTGTTGCAGACCAGCGACCAGATAGTCGGTCAGTACCTGCTCATGCTTGGCGAGCCATTGCCGGTCTTGTGTCATCACAAAGTCGATGGCGGCGGCGAGGCCAATCGCGCCAGCGATATGAGGGGTGCCCGCCTCGAACTTGAAGGGCAGGCTATTGAAGGTGGTACCGCTGAAACTGACCCGATCGATCATCTCGCCACCTGCTTGCCAGGGCGGCATCCGTTCCAATAGCTCGGTGCGGCCCCACAACACGCCGATGCCGGTCGGGCCATAGAGCTTGTGACCGGAGAAGGCGTAGAAGTCGCAACCTATGGCCTGCACATCCACCTCGAGATGAGCCACCGCCTGGGCACCGTCGATCAGTGTTACGGCGCCAACCGCTTTGGCGGCTGCCACTATTCGGGCGACCGGATTGACGGTACCGAGGGCATTGGAGACCTGGGCCACGCTCACCAGCCGGGTGTGTGGCCCTAGCATGGCGTGATAGGCGGCCAGATCGAGATCGCCCCGCTTATCAAGGGGGATAACTCGGATCACCGCGCCGGTGCGTTGGGCGACCAGTTGCCACGGGACGATATTGGCGTGATGCTCCAGGGTGCTGAGGATGATTTCGTCCCCCGCCTTGAGCTCGCTCATCCCCCAGCTCTGGGCCACCAGATTGATCGCTTCCGTGGTGCCGCGAGTCCAGATCACTTCGTGGCTACGGTGCGCATTGATAAAGCGAGCGACCGTTTCGCGGGCAGCTTCGAAGGCGTGGGTCGCGCGGCCACTCAGGGCGTGGGCGGCGCGGTGCACGTTGGCGTTGTCGGCCCGATAGTAGTGAGCGATGGCATCCAGCACCTTTTGCGGTTTCTGGGTGGTGGCGGCGTTGTCCAGATAGACCAGAGGGTGACCGTTTACCTCCTGCGCCAAGGCCGGAAACTGGCTGCGCAGTTGGTCATGCCGTTGCTGATTCATGCTCCCCTCACTATCTGGAAAAAGTCATCATTTCGAAGGTCGGCCATGATCCTGAAAATAGCGCCCGAATACAAGGTGCGATAAGCCCGATTGGCGGTTGCCTGCCGTGCAGCAGGTACGGCTCGTCGGGTGATTTCTGGTACAATGCCGCCCCTCATCATAAGCCAAGAGATCCGGCCCATGAAGCTCAACCCCAATCAGAACGAAGCGGTCAAGTATGTCTCCGGCCCTTGCCTGGTGCTGGCGGGTGCCGGATCGGGCAAGACCCGTGTCATCACCAACAAGATTGCCTATCTGGTGCAGCAGTGCGGCTACAGTGCGCGAAACATCGCTGCGGTCACCTTTACCAACAAGGCGGCGCGGGAGATGAAGGAGCGGGTCGGCCAGACTTTGGGTCGCAAGGAGGCGCGGGGGCTGATGGTCTCCACCTTCCATACCCTGGGTCTCGATATTATTCGTCGTGAGCACAAGAGCCTGAATCTCAAGGCCAACTTCTCCCTGTTCGACGACACCGACCAGCTGGCGCTGCTGAAAGAATTGACTGAAGACGAGCTCGACAACGACAAGGACAAGCTCTCGGCCCTTATCAGCCAGATCTCCAACTGGAAGAACGACCTCATCCTACCCGCTCGCGCCATGCGCATCGCCCGCGGGCCGGAAGAGGTGTTGATGGCCCAGCTCTACGAGCGCTATCACCGCCAGATGGTGGCCTACAACGCACTGGATTTTGACGACCTCATCGTGATGCCGACCCTGCTGCTCAAGAGTAATCAGGAGGTGCGCGAGCGTTGGCAGAACAAGATCCGCTATCTGCTGGTCGATGAGTACCAAGACACCAACACCAGCCAGTACGAGCTGGTGAAGCAGATCGTCGGCGAGCGGGCCCGCTTTACCGTGGTGGGGGACGACGACCAGTCCATCTACTCCTGGCGCGGCGCCAAGCCGCAGAATCTGGTGCTGCTGAGCGAGGATTTCCCCAGCCTCAAACTGATCAAGCTGGAACAGAACTACCGCTCCAAGCGGCGGATCCTCAAGTGCGCCAACATCCTGATCGCCAACAACCCGCACGTCTATGACAAGGCGCTCTTCTCCGAGCTTGATGAGGGGGTGAAGCTCAAGGTGCTGTTCGCCAAGAACGAGGAGCACGAAGCGGAGCGGATCGCCGCCGAGATGATGGGCCACAAGTTTATGAACCGCACCCGGTTCAAGGATTACGCCATCCTCTATCGGGGCAACCATCAGTCGCGCATCTTCGAGAAGGCGTTGATGACCAACCGGATTCCTTATCGCATCTCCGGCGGCACCTCGTTCTTCTCCCGCACCGAGATCAAGGACATCATGGCCTACCTCAAGCTGCTGGTGAATCCGGACGAGGACACCGCCTTCCTGCGGGTGGTCAACCTGCCGCGCCGCGAGATTGGCCCCACCACCCTCGAAAAACTGGGTCAGTATGCCAATCAGCGCGGCAAGAGTCTGTTTGCCGCCAGCTTCGAGCTGGGACTGGAGCAGCACCTCTCTGGTCGTGGCCTCGTGGCCCTGCAGGCCTTTACCAACTGGCTGGTTCGCCTTGGCGATGAGGCGCTGCGCGGCAATCCGGTGGAGGCGGTGCGGGATATGATCAAGGAGATCCACTACGAAGAGTGGCTCTACGAGACCTCCCCCAGCCCGAAAGCGGCCGAGATGCGGATGCAGAACGTCTCCACCCTCTATCGCTGGATCACCGAGATGCTGGAAGGGGATGAGCTGGAGGAGTCGATGACGCTGGCTCAGGTGGTCACTCGCCTCACCTTGCGCGACATGATGGAACGCAACGAAGGTGAGGATGATGCGGATCAGGTGCAGTTGATGACGCTGCATGCCTCAAAGGGGTTGGAGTTCCCCTATGTCTACATGGTGGGGATGGAGGAGGGCTTGCTGCCCCACCAGACCAGCATAGATGAAGACAACGTGGAGGAGGAGCGGCGTCTCGCCTACGTGGGCATCACTCGGGCCCAGACCGAACTGACCTTTACCCTCTGCAAGGAGCGGCGTCAGTTTGGCGAGTCGGTGCGGCCAGAGCCGAGCCGCTTCCTGCTTGAGCTGCCGCAGGATGACCTTGAATGGGAAAACCAGAAGAAGGTGACTGCCGAGGAGCGCCAGCAGAAGGGGCAGGTCGGTGTTGCCAACCTGCGGGCGCTGTTCAAGAAGGATTAACCCTAAGGATTGGCCGGGGTCAGTAGCGGTACTATGTCTGCTCCCGGCATGGGCGGTGAGATATAGCGCCCTTGCCCCATCCGGCAGCCGATATCGATGAGCTTCTGCAACTGCTGCTGGTTCTCGATCCCCTCCACTATCAGGGTGTAATCGAGATCCTGACAGATATCCCGCATGGCGCGGATCAGCGCTAAATCTTTGGGTGATTGCAGCATCCGCTGGGTAAAGCTGTCATCCACCTTGATGTAATCCACCGGGAAGTGGAACAGGGCGTTGAGGGAGGAGAAGCCGGTGCCGAAATCATCTAGGCTGATCTGGATACCCTTGGATCTCAGGTCATGCAGTGATGCCAGCGCATCGGAATCTTGCCGCGACAGCTCCCGCTCGTTGAATTCAAAGATCAGATATCCTGGGGCAACGCCCTCTTCCTCGATGATCCCCATCAGCCGCATGATGTGGTCATGGTTGACCAGATGCTTGCCCGACAGATTGATGGCGACCTTGAACTTGCCCTGCCCGGAGATTGGCAGCCAGTTCTTCAGTTGCTGACAGGTGTGGCGCAGGATCTGGTAATCCAGCTCCAGAATAAGGCCGCACTGCTCCGCCAGCGGAATAAAGTCGAACGCATCCTTCAGAATCCCCTCCTCGGTCAGCCAGCGCGCCATCACTTCCAGTCCGGTCAGGCGGCTATCCTGCAGCCGGATCACCGGTTGGAAATAGGGGACGATACGCCCCTCCCGCAGGGCTCTGGCCAGCATCTCTTCCGGCGAATTCCAGTTCTGATTGATGCAATCATCCGAGTAGCTGACGATGCGACTGCGACCATTGCGCTTGGCCTGATACATGGCCAGATCGGCCTGATGGAGCAGCTGGCTGATATCTGAGGTTTGCTCGGATACGCTCGATACCCCAAGGCTGACGGTAATGCTCAACTCGTTGCCGAGTAGCCGGAACGGGTAGGAGAGACGGCTGATAATGCGGTTGAGCACCGGGCTGATGTCATCGTCGCTCTTGCTGCTGTCCAGATAGATGACGAACTCATCGCCCCCCAGTCTGGCCACCAGATCGTTTTGCCGGATGCAGGTTTGCAGGCGGCGGCTCACCTCCTTGAGCAGCTGATCGCCTGCGCTGTGGCCCAAGGTGTCATTGATCTGCTTGAAGTGATCCACATCGATAAAAATCACCGCAAATCCCGGCGATTTGTAGCGGTTGTAGTGGGTCATGGCGTGGTTGAGGTGGTTCATCAACAGCGCGCGGTTGGGCAGCTGGGTCAGCGGGTCGTGAAGCGCATCGAATTGCAGCCGCCGTTCCAGCTCCTGATGCTGCTTGAGCTGCTTTTGCAGCCTGAGGTTGGTCTGACGTAGCTGTTGCAGCCGCTGGTTGATGGAGTCTTCGGTATTGATGTCGTTGAGCTGCTGGCGGATCCGTCTCAGCTCCAGCAGCAGGGTGAGCTGGCCACGCAGAAAGTCGAGAAACAGCTTGTCGTCGGTCTCCAGCGGTTGAGCCGTGCTGATGATGAAGTGGGCGAAGTACTGTTGTTGCAGCCGTAGTGGCATGCTGTGCCAGTAGCGTGACTCCCTGCACACCTCGATATTGCTGGTGCTGTGGCACAAGCCGCTGATGAACTCGTCTCCCTGATGGGGATGGGCAGGGTAGATCTTTTCCAGCTTCTGACTGGTTAACCTGACCAGCAGCATGTCCTCAATGGTGAGCATCTGGCGCAGTACCGCTTCCAGTTGGGAGAAGAGCGCCTGAGCCGGCAGGGTATTGGCGAGCCGCATGATGCGGCTGATGCTCTCGATTTTCTTTTTCCAGTTCGGGTCTTTGCGGATCAGCGGCGAAGGGAGCTCGGTAAGATGGGATCCCGCCTGGGTTTCGGTCAGCCGTTTGGCCAGACACTCCAGCAGCAGGCGCAGGGTCGGCAGGTCGGCTGGGGTGCCACGCGCCAGCAACCACTGTATCTGGCCATGCTCAATGGGGAAGACGCACCACCCTTCGGCCTCATCCAGCTGGGTGAGCTGATCGGTGATGCGGGACTGCTCCCGGCCCAGCTGTTGCTTGAAGATGTCGCTGACCTTGTAGGCGTAAAGCCAGTTCAGGCCGGTATCAGAGAGGCCCAGCATGCCGAAATGTTGCAGCGGGCAGAGTTGGTCAATCTGCTGGATCAGGGCATCGTAATCGTCAGACGTGGCGGTTTGTGGCGCCGGGAAGTCCATAATGGCAGAGACCAACGCCAACAGAGGAGTTGAGTAGTGGGGTTCGATGGATTGGGACGACATGTGCAACTCCCGATATGTCTACCTTACAAGAGTAGTCGGAAGCCGATAGATTGAAAGGGCCGCAATTGCGGCCCTTTCAAATACTTACAGCTTGTCGATCATGTAGTGGATGGCGTTTTCAATCTCTTCATCACTACAGTTCGCACAGGTGCCGCGCGGAGGCATCATGCCGGACTTGCCGGTAAAGCCTTCAATGGCATGTTTCTTGAGAGTATCAATGCCCTGGGCAATGCGAGGATCCCAGGCGGCCTTGTCACCCCGTTTGGGGGCACCAGCGGCGCCGGTGTCGTGACAGGCAAAGCAGGCGCCCTTGTATACCGTTTCGCCATCGCGGGGACCGGAAGAAGCGGCCGCAGTCGGTGCAGCACTCGCGCCGGCAATACCTTCCAGATCCTTGGCGGTATAGACCTGACCGATTGGTTTGATCCGCTCGGCAATGGCTTCCGGTGACATCTCATCGGCAGCAAGCACTGCCCCAGACAAGCTGGCGGCCGTCATCCCGACAGCCAGCAAATAGCTCAGTTTTTTCAACACGCTCATATACTCCCAGCAGTCTTTTATTATCCATGTAAACGACGGGATTATAACCGAATAGTTACAGCCATTTAAACGCTTGTGTGTGAAGTGTTAAACACTCTGCGTACAAAGTTTTGGGCGATATCACGGCAATTCGGGTGGTGGAGATAAAAAGAAACCCGGCATTCGCCGGGTTTCGGGTACCCAAGGGGTGAAATGGGTTATTTGTCCCAGCTCAGGATCACCTTGCCGGAGTTGCCGGAGCGCATCGCATCGAACCCCTGCTGGAATTCGTCGATGTGGAATCTGTGGGTGATGATGGGGGAGAGATCCAGCCCGGACTGGATCAGGCTGGCCATTTTGTACCAGGTCTCGAACATCTCGCGGCCATAGATCCCTTTGATAAACAGCCCCTTGAAGATCACCTTGTTCCAGTCGATGGCCATGGTGGAGGGGGGGATGCCGAGCATGGCGATCTTGCCGCCATGGTTCATCTTGTCGAGCATCTCCTGGAAGGCGCTCGGGACGCCGGACATCTCCAGCCCCACGTCGAAGCCTTCGGTCATGCCCAGCTCGCTCATCACGTCGGCCAGCTTCTCCTTGGCCACGTTGACCGCGCGGGTGGCGCCCATCTTGCGGGCCAGCTCCAGTCGATATTCGTTGACGTCGGTGATCACCACGTGGCGTGCACCCACATGACGGCAGACGGCGGCGGCCATGATGCCGATGGGGCCTGCCCCGGTAATGAGCACATCTTCACCCACCAGATCGAAGGAGAGGGCGGTGTGCACCGCATTGCCGAACGGGTCGAAGATGGCAGCCAGCTCGTCCGGGATATTGTCCGGTAGTTTGAAGGCATTGAACGCGGGGATCACCAGATATTCGGCAAAGGCACCCGGGCGATTGACACCAACACCAATGGTGTTGCGGCACAGATGAGTGCGCCCGGCGCGGCAGTTGCGGCAATGACCGCAGGTGATGTGCCCTTCGCCGGAGACCCGATCGCCGATGGCGAAGCCGCGCACCTCCTGACCGATGGCGACCACTTCCCCGACATATTCGTGGCCGACCACCATGGGTACCGGAATGGTCTTCTGGGACCACTCGTCCCAGTTGTAGATGTGGATATCGGTGCCGCAGATGGCGGTTTTGCGGATCTTGATCAGCAGGTCGTTGTGGCCGAGCTCGGGGGCCGGCACATCCGTCATCCAGATGCCGACCTCTTTGTGCAGTTTGGAGAGTGCTTTCATGGCTGTTCCTTCAATATGAATGCAGAAAAAAGGGGCTGCAGCCCCTTGATTCAAATCAGATAACGCCGAGTTCACGGCCGATGCGGATAAAGGCGTCGATCGCCTTGTCCAGCTGCTCGCGGGTGTGGGCGGCAGACATCTGGGTGCGAATGCGCGCCTGACCCTTGGGCACGACCGGGAAGGAGAAGCCCACCACATAGATGCCGGCTGCCAGCATGCGGCTTGCCATTTCGGAGGCGAGTTTGGCATCCCCCAGCATCACCGGAATGATGGCGTGGTCGGCGCCTGCCAGAGTGAAGCCAGCGGCGCTCATCCGCTCGCGGAAGTAACGGCTGTTCTCTTTCAGACGTGCTCGCAGGTCGTGACCTTCCGCCAGCATGTCGATCACCTTGATGGTGGCGGCAACGATGGAGGGGGCCAGCGAGTTGGAGAAGAGGTAGGGGCGGGAGCGCTGACGCAGCCAGTCGATCACCTCTTTCTTGCCGGAGGTATAGCCGCCGGATGCGCCGCCGAGCGCCTTGCCCAGGGTGCCAGTGATGATGTCGACCCGATCCATCACGCCGCAATATTCGTGGGTGCCACGACCATTCTCGCCGATAAAGCCAACGGCGTGGGAGTCATCCACCATCACCAGCGCATCGTATTTGTCCGCCAGATCGCAGATGGATTTGAGGTCGGCGATGACCCCATCCATGGAGAAGACGCCGTCGGTGGCGATCAGCTTGAAGCGGGCGCCGTCGGCATCAGCCTGCTTGAGCTGGGCTTCCAGCTCGGCCATGTCGTTGTTGGCGTAGCGATAACGCTTGGCCTTGCACAGCCGCACGCCGTCGATGATGGAGGCGTGGTTGAGGGCATCGGAGATGATGGCATCTTCGGCACCGAAAAGGGTCTCGAACAGGCCGCCATTGGCGTCGAAGCAGGAGGAGTAGAGGATGGTGTCTTCAGTGCCGAGGAAGGCAGACATCTTCTGCTCCAGCGCTTTGTGCTGATCCTGGGTGCCGCAGATGAAGCGTACCGAGGCCATGCCGAAGCCGTGGCTGTCGAGTCCCTGATGGGCGGCGGCGATCAGATCCGGGTGGTTGGCCAATCCCAGATAGTTGTTGGCACAGAAGTTCAGTACCTGCTCACCGCCGACGGCGATGCTGGCCTGTTGGGCGGAGGTGATGATGCGCTCCTGCTTGTACAACCCTTCAGCTTGCACCTGGTTCAGTTGCTCGGTCAGGTGACGATAGAATCCGTTAGACATCCTCGATCCTTAGTGGCTATTTCAGCTGCGTATCAACAGAGGGCGACATTTTACTGCAATCTGTTGCGGTAAATTCAAATGATTGAGCTGATATTCAACAAATGTGAAACAGATCTCACCCAGCTGGTTGGGCCAGCTGACGGTAGTGCTGTTCCAGTTGCTGGATCTGTCCGGCAACCTGGGGTTGCACATAGGGGCGCAGCAGGAACAGCACCTTCAACACGCCCTGATAGAGCAGCGGTTTGGTGATGCGGGTGTTGGGGGCTTGGGCAATCTGGAACGGGATCCAGCAGGTCACCACCATCTTGATGGTCTGGCCCAGATCCGGCAGGTCTTCATCGCTGACATCGATGATGCCCCCTTCGCGCAGGCTTCTGAGCAGGGCGACCACGGAAGAACGCATCTGCTCCTGGGCCTTGAGGTACTTCTGTTGCAGCGGCTCGTCACGGCTCAGGATGTCCGGCAGATTGGCGTAGAAGAAGCGGAACTGCCACATCAGATAGAAGATGGCATCGAGATAGCCCATCAGATCCTGCAGGGTGATTTCACGGTTGCGGGTCGGCACGAAGCTCTCGCTCAGGTGACGGGCATACTGGTCGAAGATGGAGTGGATGATGTCTTCTTTATTGCGGAAGTGGTAGTAGAGGTTGCCCGGGCTGATACCCATGTGCGCCGCAATATGGTTGGTGGTGATGTTGCGTTCACCCTGATCGTTGAACAGCTCGGTCGCGCTGTGAATGATCCTGTCTCTGGTTTTCATCACTCATTCCTCCAACAGGTTCCGCTCGGGGCAGTTTTGAACAAGGTCGAATCCCCGGACGGCCCGTGATAAACTTTTCGGCAATTTCAAATTGGCTCACTATACACAGCTTTAACAAGCAGTCACATGTAGCCATCAACGTACGAGAGGCAAACTCCATGATCGTAGTAACTGGCGGTGCTGGCTTTATCGGCAGCAATCTGGTCAAGCAGCTGAACGCTCAAGGACGGACCGATATCGTGGTCATTGATGACCTGACCGACGGCACCAAGTTCGTCAACCTGGTCGATCTGACCATCGCTGACTACATGGACAAGGACGAGTTTCAGGCTCGCATCGTCTCCGGCGACGAGTTTGAAGAGTGGGACAACGGTATCGAGGTGATCTTCCACGAAGGCGCCTGCTCTGCTACCACCGAATGGAACGGCAAGTTCATCATGGAGGTCAACTACGAGTACTCCAAGGATCTGTTCCACTACTGCATCGAGCGTGAAATCCCGTTTATTTACGCCTCTTCTGCCGCGACCTACGGTGGCCGCAACGACAACTTCATCGAAGATCCCAAGTTCGAACAGCCGCTCAACGTCTACGGCTACTCCAAGCAGCTGTTTGACCAGTACGTGCGCCGCTGGATGCCGGAGATCAACTCTCAGGTTGTCGGTCTGAAGTACTTCAACGTCTACGGCCCGCGCGAGCAGCACAAAGGCTCCATGGCTTCCGTCGCCTTCCACCTCAATACCCAGGTGAAGAAGGGCGAGAATCCCAAGCTGTTCGAAGGTTGCGATGGCTTCCCGAACGGTGGTCAGATGCGTGACTTCATCTATATCGACGACGTCTGCAAGGTAAACCTCTGGTTCTGGCAGAACCCGCAGCACTCCGGCATCTTCAACTGCGGTACCGGTCGTGCCGAGCCGTTCCAGAACGTGGCCGAAGCGGTGATCAAGCATCATCAGAAGGGAGCCATTGAGTACATTCCCTTCCCGGATCACCTCAAGGGTCGCTACCAGAGCTTCACCCAGGCTGACATGACCAAGCTGCGCAGCGTGGGTTATGACGCCGAGTTTAAAACCGTTGCCGAAGGGGTAGCGGATTACATGGCTTGGCTCAACCGCTAACAGGTGAGCACAACGCGGCAGTTTGAGCGCAAAACCGGAAGTGGGCACTCGCCTGCTTCCGGTTTCTGGTCTCTGTGGCTGCTTGTCGTTCCTCTCTTCTCTACCGGGTAACCGCGCGATGAATATATTGATGGCACTCTCCCAGCTCGAGGTAACGGGAGCTGAGGTCTATGCCACCACGGTCGGTAACGAACTGACCCGGCGTGGTCACAACGTCTTTTATGTGTCAGATACCCTGACCAAGCCGACGCTTGGCCCCGTCTTCAAGCTGAGATTCAACAAGCGCAGCATTCTGCGCCGCTTCTGGCACGTCTTTTACCTCATCTATCTCATCAAGAAGCATCATATTCAGTTGGTGCATGCTCACTCCCGCGCCTCCGGCTGGAGCAGCTATGTGGCTTGCAAGCTGACTGGCACCCCGATGATCACCACGGTGCATGGTCGCCAGCCGGTGCACGCTTCGCGCAAGGCCTTCCATGCACTCGGCTATCGGGCGGTTGCCGTTTGTGAAGATATTGCCCATCAGATAGTCGACAATCTGGGGGTCGATCCCGCGATCGTGCAGGTGCTGCGCAACGGTATCGAAACCGACAAATTCCAGCCTGTGCCAGCGCCAGACAACCCAAAGCCGGTGATTGCCATCATTGGCCGTTTGAGCGGCCCCAAAGGAGAGCTTTGCTACCGTCTGCTCGACGAAGTGCTCGATCTGGATGCCTGTCGGGTGCGGATTGTCAGCGGTACCAAGGTTCCGGAGCGCTTTGCCCGTTTCGAAGGACGCGCCGAGTTTGTTGGTTATGTCGATGATGTTCCCGCTCTGCTGGCTGGCAGCGATTTGGTGATAGGTGCCGGTCGGGTGGCGATGGAAGCCCTGTTGTGCGGTCGTCCAGCGTTTGCCATCGGCGAGGCCAAGGCCATCGGGCTGGTGACGGAACGAAATCTGGACGAGGCGCTGGCCAGCAATTTTGGCGATATCGGCCCCAAGGATCTGGCTATCGATTTTGCTGCCCTTAAGGGAGAAATCGAGACCGCTTTGACCAGCAAGACGGTGCCGGAAGCCATTCGGCAACGCATTCAAGATGAGTATGGCTTGCAGGGGGTAGTATCCGGCCTCGAAACCATCTATCAGGATGCCGTAGTCGAAACCCTGCGCCGCGAGATGCCCGTCATCATGTACCACCGCTTTATCGAACAGGATAGCGAGAAAGGGGTGCATGGCACCTGGATGCCGATCACCATGTTCGAGAAGCATCTGCGACTGATGAAGTGGCTCGGCTACGAAACCCTGACTTTCCGCGATTTGGCGGACAAAGGCTTTATCCACCGTCTGCAATACGGCAAGAAGTACCTGATGATCACCGCCGATGACGGCTATCAGGACAACCTGACCCGCATGCTGCCGCTGCTGGAAAAATATGGTTATAAAGCTGTGGTGTACGTGGTCACCGGTGAAGGCTATAACCGTTGGGATGTGGAGCATCCGACCAATCCGGACACCAAGGTTTCATTGATGAGTGGTGAGCAGGTCAAGGCGTTGGCCGCCAGCGGTCATGTGGAAATTGGTGGTCATACCCTGACCCATCCCCGCTTGAGCAAGCTCACACCCGAACAACAAGCCCATGAAATTCAGGAGAATAAACGCCAACTGGAGGCCCTGCTTGGCCATCCGTTGCTCTCGTTTGCCTACCCTTACGGAGATATGAACGAGAGTGCCAAGGAGCAGGCTATCGCTGCCGGGTATCGTTTTGCCGTTGCTACCAATAGCGGCCCCAAAGCGATGCACCAGGACCCCTACCAGATCCGCCGGATTGCTATCTTCCCCCGAACCGATGTGTTCGGATTGTGGCGCAAAATTCGCGGGAATTATGTGTTCAGGAAATAACTTGTGAATTTAGATAAAAATTGCCTACGACTAAATATTATTGTGCAATTTGCAGCTTTTTTATTTGGTGCAATAGTTTTAACTGTTCCCAGTGGTTATGGATATGGGCCCAGCATTTTAGTTTTGGCAAGTGCTTTTGTCTTTTGGCGTAAAAGGTATTATTTGGCAATGAGTTCTGAGGTGAAAATATTATCATATATATTCATCTCTTTTTTTATCATCCAAGCCGTGTCAATCTGGATTGATGGTGGTGCTCTCAAAGAGTTAGACCGACCAAGTCGCCTATTAATGGCTGCAATGACATTGCCTTTATTGAGTTTATTTCCTGTAAATATTAACGTGTTTATTGCGGGGCTTTCTATAGGAGCAATTAGTTCAGGTCTAATTGCGATATATGAGAAAGTTTATTTAGGAATGCCACGAGCTTTTGATGAAAGCATGCCAATTCAGTCAGGAAATATCAGCATGACATTGGCATTGTTATGTCTGTGTGCTTTTTTTTGGTTCCGCCATTTAGGGAAGAAAAGCATTGCTGCCTTTATGCTTCTTTCATTTTTAATGGGGGGTATAGGCAGTTTTCTCTCCGGGACCAGAGGTGGCTGGGTTTTACTTCCAATCGTATTGTTTACAATAGTTTTTTATTTTAGAAAACAGCTATCCTTCAAAGATGGTCTCTATGCAAGTACAGTATGTGCCTTATTGTTTTTCTTGGCTATGCTTCCGCAAAGTGGCGTAATGGACAGGATATATAATGCGAAAGCAGATGTTGTTCATTATTTTGATGGTGTGAACCCGGATACATCTCTAGGCATTCGATTGCAGTTGTGGAAAAGTGCATATAACTCTTTTCTGGAAAAACCAATTTTTGGTTGGGGAAATAACGGTATTCGCTTATCACAATTAAACCAATATAATAATGGTTCTATATCCGAGTTTATTTATAATTTTAACTCACATGCACATAATCAATTTTTAGATGAAATGGCTAAACGCGGTATTATTGGCTTCTTGATGTTAGCTCTGCTGTACTTTTATCCACTTTGGGTTGCGAGTAAAAATAGAGATAACTTATTGGTCAGTAGTATGTTGGCGGTTTCATCATTAACTCTTGTTGATTATAGCTTGAGTCAAGCATTTATAAGTCATAACTCCGGGATGATATTCTTCATGTTTTTATTTTCGGCATTAATTACCACAATAAAGGTATCGCCTTTGGAGGGAAGAAAATGATTAAGAAATTGCAATCATGGCGCGATATCATTCGTCGTAAAATAGGGATTGTGCTTTTTGACCGATCTTTGAAATCAGCTTCAAGTGATGATGGTGCTATAGTCTTTGTTCGTTGGGATGCCAAATTAGGGGATGCCATAGTATCATCTTGGGTTGCTCGTGAAATAAAAAAGAAATTTCCAGGCAAAAAAGTAGTTGCAATTACAACCCCTGAGATGAGGTCTTTATTTAAAAACCAATTTCTTTTTGATGAAGTTTATTCTATTCCGAAAAGACCAAGTTATGCAGCACTCGCCTCATTGGCTAGAGATATAGGA
>NZ_QAJD01000167.1:0-35495 GCF_003061465.1 Aeromonas sp. HMWF017 | reverse complement strand
GCGCTTGAGTACCGGCAGCAGGGCCAAGATTTCGTCGCTCTCGCCGGAGTTGGAGATAGCGATGATAAGGTCGCCGCTGGAGATCATCCCCAGATCGCCGTGACTCGCTTCTCCCGGGTGAAGGAAGAAGGCCGGGGTGCCGGTACTGGCGAGGGTGGCGGCAATCTTGCTGCCGATATGGCCCGATTTGCCCATGCCGGTGACCACTATCTTGCCACCGCAGCGCAGCACCATTTCGCACGCCTTGTCGAAGGCGTCGTTCAGATACTGATAGAGTCCATCAATGGCTTGCTTTTCTGTGTCCAGCACCGCGCGGGCACTGCGACGAAAATCGAACAGTTCAGACACTTTCTCAGGCTTTACAGACATAAAGACACAGCTCCGGGCCGAAATTAGCTGCGGGATTATAAAAAAGTCTGCCCGGATAAGCGAATCGGATGGCAAGTCCCGCTCTCGATGACGCACTTTGTTACAGAAAACTGTCGTGCAAATGGGCTTGCAGCCTGTTCAATAGTTGTTCCTTGCTGTTGCTTAGACCTAGACTACCCCATAAAATTCGCACCTCATTTACACCGGATGGACAATTGTTTGAACAATGACCTGATCACCATCTCCGATCTAACCTTCAGTCACGGAGATCGGCTGTTGTATGACGGGATCAACCTGACCATTCCTCGTGGCAAGGTAACCGCCGTCATGGGCCCCAGCGGCATCGGTAAAACCACCCTGCTGCGGCTGATCGGTGGCCAGCTCAAGCCGGAGTCCGGTCACATTCTGTTTGACGGGGAAGATATCCCCACCCTCTCCCGTTCGCGCCTCTATGAAGTGCGCAAACGGATGAGCATGCTGTTCCAGAGCGGCGCCCTGTTTACCGGCATGACGGTCTACGACAACGTGGCCTTCCCGCTACGGGAACACTCCGGCCTGCCGGAGGAGCTGATCCACACCATCGTCATGATGAAGCTGCAGGCGGTGGGCTTGCGCGGCGCGGCGAAACTGATGCCCTCCGAGCTCTCCGGCGGCATGGCGCGCCGGGCGGCGCTGGCACGGGCCATCGCCCTTGACCCCGACCTCATCATGTATGACGAGCCGTTTGTCGGGCAGGATCCCATCACCATGGCGGTGCTGGTCAAGCTGATCAAGGAGCTGAACGATGCCCTCGGTATCACCTCAGTCATCGTCACCCACGATGTGAAAGAGGTGCTGAGCATCGCCGATTACACCTACATCATTGCCAATCGCAAGGTGGTGGCGCACGGCACGCCGGACCAACTGCGCGAGGAGCACAATCCCGAAGTCGAGCAGTTCCTCAAAGGATTGCCCGATGGTCCTGTTCCGTTTCATTTTCCGGCAGGCGATCTGCTACAGGATCTCTGATGTTGATAAGTCAAATAAGCAAGCTGGGGCGGGTCGGAGTGCGGTTTATCAGCTCCGTCGGTCGCGCCACCATCATGTTGTTCCATGCGCTGGCGGGCAAACCCGAACCGCGCAAGCACTTCCCGCTGCTTGTCCAGCAGTTGTATGTGGTGGGCGTACAGTCGGTAGCCATCATTCTGGTCTCCGGCCTGTTCATCGGCATGGTGCTCTCGCTGCAGGGTTACAACGTATTGAAGGATTTCGGCGCCGAGCAGAGCCTGGGACCGCTGGTCTCCCTCTCCCTGCTGCGGGAGCTGGGGCCTGTGGTCACGGCGTTGCTGTTTGCCGGCCGTGCCGGTTCGGCCCTGACCGCTGAAATTGGCCTGATGAAGGCCACCGAGCAGCTTTCAAGCCTCGAGATGATGGCGGTCGACCCGCTGCGTCGGGTGGTTGCCCCCCGCTTCTGGGCTGGCGTCATCAGCATGCCGCTGCTGGCCTTTATGTTCAGCCTGATCGGTATCTTCGGCGGCAAGCTGGTCGGTGTGGACTGGCTCGGCGTGGACGAAGGGGGCTTCTGGTCTGCCATGCAGGCCTCCGTCGACTGGCATGAAGACATCATGCAGGGCGCCATCAAGAGCCTGATTTTCGCCCTGGTGGTCACCTGGATTGCGCTCTTTAACGGCTATGATGCCAAGCCGACCTCGGCCGGGATCAGTCAGGCCACGACCCGTACCGTGGTCCACTCATCCCTCGCCGTGCTCGGCCTGGATTTTATACTCACTGCAGTCATGTTTGGATAAGGTAAAGATGAAGTTCAGCAAAGTAGAATTCCTGGTCGGCACCTTCATGCTGGCTGGCATCGGTGCCATTCTGGCACTGGCCCTGCAAGTGGCCGGTTTGAGCTTCAAACCGGAAGGAGAAACCTATACCCTGCGCGCGCATTTCGATAATATCGGCGGCCTGAAAGTCCGTTCGCCGGTCAAGGTTGGCGGCGTGGTGGTTGGTCGGGTCAGCGACATCGTACTGGACCCGAAAACCCAGGTGCCCGAAGTGACCCTGATGATGCAAAAGAGCGCTGGCGAGTTTGCAGATACCAGCTCCCTCTCCATCCTCACCTCCGGTCTGCTCGGCGAGCAGTACATCGGTCTGGCCCCCGGCTTCAGCGATGAGGAGATGGGCACCGAGATGCTCAAGGATGGCGACCTGATTGAAGACACCAAATCCGCCATCGTGCTGGAAGATCTGATTGGCAAGTTCCTCTACAGCCAATCCTCCGACAGCAAATCAGACAGCAAGAAGGAGTAATCATGTTCAAGAAAATCGCCCTGCTGCTGGGTCTGATGACCAGCATGCTCTTTTCCCTGTCTGCCCAGGCCGCAGTCGATGCCACCGACCCCAACGCGCTGGTGGAGCAGGCTGCCAAGCAGACCTTTGCCCGCCTGAAAGCCGATCAGGCCCAGGTGAAGAGCAATCCGGATCACCTGCGGGTGATCATCCGCGAAGAGCTGCTGCCCTATGTGGACAACCGCTTCGCCGCCTACAAGGTGCTTGGCAACCAGATTAAAGAGACTACCGAAGCGCAGCGCAATGCCTTCGTCGAGGTGTTCACCGAGTACATGGTGAGCTCCTACGCCGATGCGCTGGCCCATTTTGACAAGCAGACCGTCAAGGTCGAGCCGGGCAAAGCCCCCAGCGGCAACATCACCGCCGTCAACGTCAGCGTGAAAGAGGCCGGCAAGCCGGACATCTTCCTCGAGTTCAAGCTGCGCAAGAACAACAAGACCGGCGAGTGGAAAGCCTTTGACATGGTGGCCGAGGGGATCAGCCTGCTCTCCGCCAAGCAGAGCGAGCTGGGCGGCCTCATTCGCCAGAATGGCATCGATGCAGTGATCGCCCAGTTGCACGAACACAACGCCAAGCCGCTGGTACTCAAACCATGACCCTCAGCGGTGAGCTGCAGGCGCCACAGGTCAATGACCTGTGGCAACGCCGCGCCGAATGGTGGCAGGACGACCAGCTCGAGCTCGGCGGCGTCACCACCCTCGACTCCGCCGGACTGGCCCTGCTGGTCAAATGGGCCAAAGCCGTATTAGCGCGAGGCGCCACACCGCAACTGGTGGGCGCCTCCAGTGATTTCTATACCCTGGCCAACCTCTACGGGGTGGCCGGACTTTTTCAGTCAACCCCGCTCACAACTGAGGACGCATAATGCAAGTCTCTGAAATTGAAGCGATACTCCTTGAGGCTCTGCCATTGTCCGAAGTCCATGTCAAAGGGGACGGTAGTCACTACCAAGTGATCGCCGTCGGTGACATGTTTGACGGCATGAGCCGGGTCAAGAAGCAGCAGGCCATCTATGCCCCGCTGATGGACAAGATCGCCAACAACGCCATTCACGCCCTCTCCATCAAGGCGTTCACCGACGCCGAGTGGAAACGCGAACGTAAATTCCTATTGCCCTCCTGATTTGGTAACGAAGTAAAAATGGACAAATTCAAAATCGATGGTCGTTGTACTCTCAACGGCGAAGTGACCATCTCCGGCGCCAAAAACGCCGCCCTGCCGATCCTGTTCGCAACCCTGCTCTGTGATGAAGAGGTTCACCTCTCCAACGTGCCGCGCCTGAAAGATGTGGGCACCACCATCAAGCTGCTGGAGATGCTGGGCGCGACCACCAAGGTCAACGGCAACGTCACCGTGCTGACCGGTGCGGTGAACAACCACGTCGCCCCCTACGAGCTGGTGAAGACCATGCGCGCCTCCATTCTGGCGCTGGGCCCGCTGGCCGCCCGTTTCGGCGCGGCTGACGTCTCCCTGCCCGGCGGTTGCGCCATCGGTGCCCGTCCGGTCAACCTGCACGTCCACGGCCTGGAGCTGATGGGTGCCAAGATCACCATCGAAGATGGTTACATCAAGGCCCGTGTCGATGGCCGCCTGAAAGGCGCTCACATCCTGATGGATATGGTCTCCGTGACCGGTACCGAAAACCTGATGATGGCCGCGACCCTGGCTGATGGCCGCACCGTGATCGAAAACGCCGCGCGCGAGCCGGAAGTGGTCGATCTGGCCAACTTCCTCAATACCCTGGGCGCCAAGATCCAGGGCGCGGGCACCGACACCCTCACCATCGACGGTGTCGAGCGTCTGCACGGCGGCAACTACAGCGTGCAGCCTGATCGCATCGAAACCGGTACCTTCCTGGTGGGTGCAGCGGTCACCGGCGGCAAGATCACCTGCCGCAAAACAGACCCGACTCTGCTGGAAGCGGTACTGGTCAAGCTGGAAGAAGCTGGAGCCCTGATTGAGAAGGGTGAAGACTGGATCACCCTCGACATGACTGGCCGCACCCTCAAACCGGTCACCATCAAGACTGCACCCTACCCGGCCTTCCCGACCGATATGCAGGCACAGTTCACTGTGCTGAACGCCGTCGCCAAAGGCACCGGCATGGTCACCGAGACCATCTTCGAGAACCGCTTCATGCACGTTCCCGAACTGGTACGGATGGGCGCAGACATCGAACTGCAGGGCAACGTAGCCATCTGCCGTGACACCGAGCAGCTCAAGGGTGCCCAGGTGATGGCGACCGATCTGCGCGCCTCTGCCAGTCTGGTGCTGGCCGGCTTCGTGGCCGAAGGCTCCACCATCGTCGACCGTATCTATCACATCGACCGTGGCTACGAAGACATCGAGCAGAAGCTGCAGGGTCTGGGTGGCCGCATCGAGCGCATCAAGGGCTGATAGCCCACTGATCGCAGGCCGATAAAAAGGCCCCCTCGCGTTGGCGAGGGGGCCTTTTTCATGGTTTCGGTTCTCTGTTGAAACCGGGATCAGTGACCCGCCAGCTTCATATTCTCTACCAGCACCGAGCCGGTCTTGAGACTGGATCGTTCATCCTCGTCACGGCCCACCGCCACGATATGGCTGAACATCTCGGCCAGATTGCCGGCGATGGTGATCTCCTCGACCGGATAGGCTATCTCGCCATTCTCGACCCAGAAACCGGCAGCGCCGCGGGAGTAGTCGCCATTGACGATATTGACCCCCTGCCCCATCAGCTCGGTCACCAGCAGACCGGTGCCCATCTCTTTCAGCATGCCTTGAAAATCCTGGCCGGTATTGGAGACCTGCCAGTTGTGGATGCCACCGGCGTGACCCGTGGTGGTCAACCCCAGCTTGCGGGCAGAGTAGGAGGTAAGCAGCCAGCTCATCAGCTCGCCGTTACGGATAATATCCATGTCGCGGGTGCGCACCCCTTCGCCATCGAACGGGGTACTGGCGAGCCCGCCAAGCAGGTGGGGGAACTCCTGAATGGTGAGCCACTCGGGCAAGATCTGCTTGCCCAATTTGTCGAGCAGGAAGCTCGACTTGCGATAGAGGTTGCCACCGCTGATGGCCATCACCAGATGGCCCCACAGACCAGAGGCTGTGTCAGGGTGGAACAGCACAGGGGCATGGCGGGTAGAAATCTTGCGGGCACCGAGGCGGGAGACGGTACGCTCAACCGCCTCGTCGGCAATACGCTGCGGGCTCCAGAGCCCGTCGAGGGTACGGCTGGAGGAGTAGCCGTAATCCCGTTGCATGTCGCCATCCTGCTCGCCGATCAGCACGCAGCTCAGGGAGTTGCGCGACGCCGCATAACCTTTGACGAAGCCGTGGCTGTTGCCATAGACCTTGATGCCAAGATGGCTGGAGAAACCGGCGCCGTCGGAGTGTTTGATACGGGCATCGCGACCCAGAGCGAGTCGTTCGCACTCGATGGCCAGCTCGATGCCGCGCTGGGGATCCAGCTCGATTTGGTGACACAGTTGCAGGTCGGGGGCATCCCAGGCCAGCAGCTCGGCGTCCGCCAGACCGGCGCAATCATCCGCCGAGGTGTGGCGGGCAATCTCGATGGCCGCTTCAACGGCGGCGCGAATGGCGGGTTTGCTCAGATCGGTGGTCGAGGAAGATCCCTTGCAACCATCGCGATAGACGGCGATGCCGAGGGCGCCATCCTTATTGAATTCAATGCTTTCCAGTTCACAACCCCGGGTGTTCACCGACAACCCGGTCTGCTTGCTGATGGAGACTTCGGCCAGCGAGGCGCCCAGTCCTTTGGCTATCTCCAGGGCTTCGGCAACCACGGCCTCGAGATGGGCTTGATCCTGGCGGATTTGGTCTTGCTGATCCATAACTCACATCTGTATGAAAGAAGGAAAGGGGGGTAAGCATATCAGACCCCTGCGCCCAGCGGGAGAAGCTGGTAACATATCCGCCAAACGTGAATGACAGGAATCAAGAGACCGATGAGTCAATATCAAGACGACAACGAGTTCGAAGACTGGGGCCCCAGCAAGAGCCAGCTCAAGCGCGATGCCGAAGCATTGCAGAAAATGGGGGAAGAGATCGTCTCCCTCAGCCACAGCGAGCTGGAAAAAATCCCGTTGGATGAAGAGCTTGCAGAAGCTGTCGAGCTGGGTCGCAAACTCAAGCCGAAGAAGGATGAGTCCTTCCGTCGCCATCTGCAGTTCATCGGCCGCCTGATGCGCAGCCGCGATATCGAGCCGATTGCCGAAGCGCTCTCCATCATCAAGAACCGTCACTCCACCGTGAATGCACGCCTGCATCGGCTGGAGCAGTGGCGCGAGCGGCTGATCACCGAAGGTGACAGCGCCCTCAACGAGCTGATGTCCCAGTTCCACGAACTGGATCGCCAGAAGCTGCGCCAGCTGATCCGCTCTGCCAACAAGGAGCGGGAGCTGAACAAGCCGCCGGTCGCCTACCGCGAGATGTACCAGTATCTGCGCGGCGAGATCGAAGACCTGTTGTGATCCCCGAAACACGCCTCCCCTCGGGGAGGCGTGTGTCTATTGATGCCTTTTCCTCTCCACATCCCCCGCCAGCCCTGCGCGTTTAATATATCCACCATTTTGCTACCCCAGCCATAACGGCCCATCTCAACAGCCCCGTTAAATCGCCGCTTCAGAGCAGTTTAAGACAAATCCGTTAACAACTTGGCATCATTTTGTTTGACATATTGAACGGCCTTGGCAGACTGAAGAGAGGATCCATGCCGTCGCTGCCCAGACTGACCAACGATTCTGCCACCCGGCCCGACGCGGGATCCCATGACCATGCCTTGAGGCATGCCCTTGCCCTGTCGGTTTGCAAGGGCCTGCCCAAGGCGCAGGATGAGACTTCAACGCCAAGGATAATCAAGGTGCCCTATGCCAAATCCCCAGCCTCCCGCCACCCGTAAACCCGTCGTGCTGATGACCATGGGCGCCCAGCCCCGCAACGGCCACGCCTATCAGGTGATGACCCACAAATACATCATGCCGCTGGTGGAGATAAGCGACTGCGTCCCGCTGCTGGTTCCCACCTGCTGCGGCACCGCCGATCTGGAGCAGTATCTGGATCTGGCTGACGGCATCTATCTGAGCGGCGCCGGCTCCAATATCGATCCAGCCCTTTACGGCCAGGAGAACCTCACGCCGGAAAAACAGCAAGACAGGGATCGCGACCTGTTCGATCTGCCCCTCATCAAGGGGGCGCTCGCCCGTGGCTTGCCGATCCTCGGGATCTGTCGCGGCATGCAGGAGATCAACGTGGCACTGGGCGGCGATATCCACCAGAAGGTCTACACCGAACCGGGTTATGACGATCATCGGGAAGATGCCGACGACCCAGTCGACGAACAGTATGGGCCAAGCCATCAGATTGAGCTGCTGCCAGGCAGCTGGTTTGCCGAACTGATGGGGGCTGAACAGATACCGGTCAACTCCCTGCATGGACAGGGGCTAAACCGTCTTGGTGCTGGCCTGGAGCCGCTGGCACATGCCGAAGATGGGCTGGTCGAGGCCATCCATGCCCCGGCCCTCTCCCCTTTCCTGCTGGCAGTACAGTGGCACCCGGAGTGGAAAGCCAGCGAAAATCCTCACTCCATCAAGATCTTCCAGGCCTTTGGTGACGCCTGCCGACGCCGTCAGAGAGATAGTCATTAACGCTTATTCACCAAATCCTCGCGCCTTGAGCTTGGGTAATCCGCCCCGCTCGGGGCGCAGGGTACGGCAGATATCCATCCCCTTCAGTCCACGCTGGATATGGTCAGGCGAGTGACCAAACACCATGCCGTTGCTGCGGTAGAGGTTGTTGTCATCCAGTTCGAACTTCTCGCCTCCGATCAGCAACTGCTCCCGGCCATTGATCTTGTCACCACGTTTGATGGGTACCTTCATATCGCTCAGCACCTCACCGGTGGCACACCCCTCGCGCCAGTGCGCCTCACTGGAGAAGGGGGTGATGACGATCTCGCGCCAGGACCCATCCCGGAATTCGACCCGGTACTTGTCGACCAGCAGATCGCAGCCCGCCAATGGCAACATAACCATCAAACAGATGATTTTCTTTGAAAATTTCACTTAATCGCACTCCTTTGCCCGGTTCTGCACAGGATAAATAAATTGCAGCCCCAACGCACCATTTCCCCGTGCCGGAACGGCTATGCTGGAAATAAAACCATCACAAGGGGCCGTCATGTTCAGCGACAACCTCACTGCGCTACCCACACTGATATGGATCCGCGAACACCCGTTCTGGACCCTGCTCACACTCTCTCTGATGCTGCTCCACTTCTGGCGCCGCCCCGGGCAACGACGGGAGCTGCTCTCCGAGCTCAGCTTCGTGATGATAAGCACTGTCGTGATCCTGCTGATCCAGCTGGAAGGGGGCTGGTTCAAACTGCCGCTGCCCCATCAATTGCTGATCGAGATCTCCACCCTCTTGGCCGGCCTGATACTGGTCAAGATATGGGGGATCCTGCTGTTCGAGTTTCTGCTCCCCCTCTGCCATGTGCGGATCCCGCGGATCATCGCCGATATCGTCATCACCATCGGCTATATCGGCTGGGGTCTGTTTCGCCTCTACGCCTCCGGCATGGCGCTCGGGGAGATAGTCACCACCTCGGCGGTGATCACTGCAGTCATCGCCTTCGCCATGCAGGACACACTGGGCAACCTGCTGGCTGGGGTCTCCATTCAGCTCGACAACTCCATCGCTATCGGTGACTGGCTGCAAGTGGATACCACCCAGGGCCGGGTGGTGGAGATCAACTGGCGTGCCACCACCATCGAGACCCGCAACTGGGAGACTGTCGTCATCCCCAACAGCCACCTGCTCAAACAGCGCTTCACCGTGCTCGGGCGCCGCCGTGGCGAACCCTTGCAGTGGCGGCGCTGGGTCTGGTTCGATCTGACCCTGGATACCCTGCCGACCCAGATCATCGCGCTGATCGAGAAATCCCTGCGGGAGACCAAGCTCCCCTGTGTCGCCAAGCATCCGCAACCGGACTGCCTGCTGATGAACGTCGAAGGGGGCATCGCCCGCTATGCGGTGCGCTACTGGCTGACCGATCTGGCTCGCGACGATCCGACCGACTCCATGGTGCGCAGCCTGATCGATGCCGCCCTGCGCCGCAACGATCGCCGCCTCACCCCGCCGATCTTCAACGTCTTTATGGCCAAGGAGAAGCAGCATCTGGATGCCCGCCACAAGCGCCACACCGCCGAACGAACCGATACCCTGCGCAAGCTGCCGCTGTTTGCCATGTTGCAGGAGAACGAGCTGCTCCAGCTGGCAGATCAGGTAAAGTTCGCCCCCTTCGTCAGCAGCGACATCATGCTGGAGCAGGGGGATGTCTCCAGCTGGCTGTTCGTGCTGGTCAAAGGGGAAGCCGAGATGGTGGTCAATGTCGAAGGGCGAGAACTGAAGCTTGGTACGCTCAACGCGGGAGACTTTTTTGGCGAACTGAGCCTGCTCACCGGGGAGCCCAGCTCCTTCACGGTGCGGGCGGTGGCCACCGTCGAAACCTATCGCATCAATCAGGCAATGTTTCAGGAGCTGGTGATGCAGCGCGAGACGCTGGTCGAGCCCCTCTACCGGGTGCTGAGCGACCGTCAGCAGGAGCAGCGGGCGCTGCTGGAGCGGGAGGCGGAAGCCATGAAACAGCCACCACAACAGCTTGATCTGCTTGATAAACTGATGAAGCTGTTCGGTGGAAGATGACGTAGCATGGCATCGTATTGAGGACGTGAAGAGAGAACAGCAGCCATGTTACTGACAACCCTGGCCCTTGCCGCCAGCCTGCAATTTGATTGTCCCGCCACCATCGAGAGTCGCCAGCAGCTGCTGACCCCGCAGCAGGGCTGGCAGGCGTTCACTCGCAATGACGATGGCAAACCGGACGAAACCCTCAGCCACCGGCTCGATAATCTGGCCCTGTTCGACGGAGATCCTGCCGAGCTGGCCCAGCTCAAACCGGATAATGGCGACAGCGACGAGATCCACTACTGGAGCCAGCTCGATAGCAGTCTGCGCCCGCTCTATCTGGTCTGCCGCTATCAGAACAGCGCCATCACCCTGCAGCAGGCGCTGCCCGTCGGTATCAGTTACTGCCGCGTCAACCAGCGCGACCGCTACACCCTGCTCGGGCTGGTTTGTCGCAAATAGCGGGCGTAACCCCTTGCCATATATTGCTATTCGCTGACAGCCATTACCGCCTGAGCGTGGCCACCCGCCAGCGCCATCAGAGCAGCAGCTCGGCCAGCTCCTCCAGTGCTGTCAGCTCCACGTCCGGCAACAGTTGCAGCTGTTGCCACGGTTGCTGCCGCTCATTGAGCCAGGCGGCGCGAAAGCCATGCAGACGGGCCCCCAGTACATCGGTCTCGGGATGATCCCCCACATGGAGGATCCGCTCTGCTGGCAGCTTGAGGGCACTGCGGGCCTGCTCAAACATATCCGGCGCCGGTTTCATCCTGGCGCCCGCCCCCGCCTTGCAGACCAGCGTGAAGTAACGATCCAGCCCTGCCTGAACCAGATCCAGATTGCCGTTGGTGATCACCACCAGCGGATAGCGTTCGGCCAGTCTGGCCAGCAGCTGATGGGTTGACTCGCTCACCTCTATCTTCGAGCGCTCTGCCAGAAACGCAGCAAACACCTGCTCAGCCTCGCGACTGGCCTGCTGGTCGGCCATCCCCCCCTCGACCATGGCGGCGCGGATGGTCTGCTGGCGCGCCAGGCTGACATCGTGGCGCAGCTCGGGCCATGCCATCAGCACAGCGCGTTTGAGATCCAGCCAGCGTGGCTTGTCGAGCATGGCAGTGGCCAGATATTCGCTGCGCAGATGGCTCAGCATCCACTGCTCGGCCCGCACGATGGCGGGGCCGTTGTCATAGAGGGTGTCATCGAGGTCAAACGAGATGGCAGCAACCGGCTGCCAGCGGCGATAGAAGTGCATGGACTCTCCTCTGCAACGGGGCTCAGGGCCCGTTATTCATCGTCCTGCGCATCCGGGCCACGCTTGGCCCTGGGGTGGGCGCTGTCGTAAACCTTGGCCAGATGCTGGAAGTCGAGGTGGGTATAGATCTGGGTGGTGGAGAGATCGGCATGTCCCAGCAGCTCCTGCACTGCCCGCAGATCGCCGGAAGACTCCAGCATATGGGTGGCAAAGCTGTGGCGCAGCTTGTGGGGGTGGACATGGGCGTTAAGCGCCTGCTTGTTGCCCCAGCCATCGAGGCGGGCCTGCACCGAGCGGGCCGACAGCCGCTGCTGGCGGCTGGAGACAAACAGCGCCTCGCTCTCATCCCCGGCCAGCAGCGGGCGCACCTTGAGCCACTTCTGCAGCCACTCGACCGCCATCCGGCCGATGGGCAGCACCCGCTCCCGCGAGCCCTTGCCGGTCACCTTGAGCTGGCGGTCGTCGAGCTTCAGATCCACCAGATTGATCCCCACCAGCTCGGCCAGACGCAGCCCTGAGGAGTACATCAGCTCCATGATGGCGCGATCCCGCACCGCCAGCGGATCCTGCTCGTCGGTGATGTTGAGCAGCTGGTGCATCTCGTCCACATCGAGGTTTTTCGGCAGCGGCCGCCCTTGTTTGGGGGTGACGATGCCACGGGCCGGATTGGCGGTCAGCCGCCCCTGCCGCACCTGCCAGTCGCAAAAGCTGCGCAGGGCCGAGACCTTGGTGGAAAGGGAACGAGGAGCAAGGCCCCCCTTGTGCATCCGGGTCACCAGAGTGCGCACCTGACTCGCCTCGAGCCGACCCCAGTCAGTGAGCCCCTGGGCCACCAGCTCGGCGGTCATCGCCTCCAGATGGGCTTGATAGTTATTGCGGGTATGAGGGCTGAGCTGACGCTCGACCCTCAGGTATTCGATAAAGGCCGCCAGTTCGTCCGCCAGTGCCGCAGGCAGTGGCGGTGCGACGACGGGAGCTTTGGCGGGCGACTTGGCCGGTGTTCTAGCCATGAGTCAACTCGGGCAGACGCAGTTGCAGCAGGCGCCCCAGTTGGCCCAGCAGCAGGGTGTCGTTGTGGGGAGTAAAGTGGCCGGGATCCGAGCTGGCGAAGGCCAGCACACCGAGATCGCCGAGCCGCATCAGGGCCACCGAGTTGACCAGCACATCGTGGCCAAACAGCGCCTGCATCTCGCTCTGGCTCAGGCGGCCAAAGTAGTAATCCTGCCCCGGCAGACGCTGACCCAGCAGGGATTCGAGCTGCTTGCCCTGTGCCAGAAAGCGCTGCTCGGGCCCGCTCAGGGTAAACTTCTTGGGATTGAGCCAGAGCCGCAGCCCGGTCAGGCGCAGCCGCTGGACAAAGGCCTTACCCATCACAGCACTCACCTCGAACAGGGTCTGGCAACCGTACAGCTCGCCGTAGAGATCGGCATAGACCCGGAAGATCCGCTCGTTCTCGCTGGCGATCCCCATCAATTCGGTGATCTCCTGCTCCAGCTGTTCGATCCGCTCGCGCTGACGCTCCAGCTGGCGCTCGACCAGCGAGACCGACCCTTTGCGTTCATGGGGAATGCGGATCCGGTCCAGCACGGCGGCATGGCGTTGGAAAAACTCGGGATAACGGGCCAGGTACTCCAGCACAGTGGCTTCATCCACCGATTGCTCCTGCCGTTTGAGTTCGCTCATAAATTGGTTGATCCATCAGAGAAATGGGGCTCGCTGCCCCGACATCATGGGCAAAGGGGGCCAACGCCCCCCGTACCTGAACCTTTATCGGCTAAACCTCTATCTGGCCGTCAAACACATGCTCGGCGGGACCTGTCATATAGACCGGCTGGCCCGGCCCCTTCCAGGCGATGGTCAGCTTGCCGCCCGGCAGACTGACGGTGACCCGCTCCTTGAGCTTGCCCTGACTGATGCCAATCACCGCCGCCGCACAGGCCCCGGTACCGCAGGCCAGGGTCTCGCCACAGCCCCGCTCGAACACCCGCAGCTTGATCTCGGTGGCGTTGACCATCTCCATGAAGCCGACGTTGACCCGTTCGGGAAAACGCTCATGGCGCTCCATGATGGCACCGAGCGTCTCGACCGGCGCATCGGCGACCGAAGGCACTTCGATGACGCAGTGGGGATTGCCCATGGAGACCACGCCACACATCACGGTATGCTCCTGCGCCCGCAACAGATAGGTTTTTTCCGCCTTCTGGGCCCGGAACGGGATCTTGCCCGGCTCAAACTGGGGAACACCCATGTTGACCGTGACCTGATTCTCCCCCTCCAGCTGCAACACGATGCGACCCCGGGCGGTACTGACCGCGATGCGATCCCGGTTGATCAGCCCCTTGAGACGCACGAAACGGGCAAAACAGCGGGCACCGTTGCCACACTGCTCCACTTCGCTGCCATCGGCATTGAAAATGCGATAGTGAAAGTCGAGTTCAGGGTCATAGGGCGGCTCCACCAGCAGCAGCTGGTCAAAGCCGATCCCGAAGTGGCGATCTGCCAGCTTCTTGATGACGTCATTGCTGAAAAATACCTTCTGGGTGACGCCATCCACCACCATGAAGTCGTTGCCCAAGCCATGCATCTTGGAAAAATCTATCAACATCGTGCATTCCTGTGCTGTTAGGGCTGTAAAAACTCACCGTCAACCACTATGAAGTCGTTGTCCACAGCCCCATGCATCCTGGAACAATCTATCAACATCGTGCATTCCTGTGCTGTTAGGGCTGTAAATACTCACCATCAACCACTATGAAGTCATTGGCCACAGCCCCATGCATCCTGGAACAATCTGTACACATCGCGCACTCCTGTGCTGTCAGGGCTGTAAAATTCTGTCATCTCTATCTACTGCATCAGGGCAGCAGGTGCTCACCGCGCCAGAGATCGGCCAACTGCTCACGCTCGCGGATCAGGTGCGCCTCGGCACCATCCACCAGCACTTCGGCTGCGCGCGGACGGGTGTTGTAGTTGGATGACATGGTAAAGCCGTAGGCACCGGCCGAACGCACCGCCAGCAGCGACCCCTCGGCAATAGCCAGAGTGCGCTCCTTGCCGAGGAAGTCGCCGGTCTCGCACACCGGGCCCACCACGTCATAGATCGCGGGAGCATGGCCGGCACGGCTATCCACCTCGATGATGTTCATCCAGGCGCCGTAGAGCGAGGGGCGCAGCATGTCGTTCATGCCGGCATCGATCAGCGCAAAGTTACGGGTTTCGCCCGGTTTCAGGTACTCGACCCGGGTCAGCAGCACGCCGGCATTGGCGACGATGGCACGGCCCGGCTCGAACAGCAGGGTCAGATCCCGGCCCGCCAGCTTCTGCTTGAGCGCTTCGGCGTACTCGGTCGGATGAGGCGGCTGCTCGGAACCATAGTTGACCCCAAGGCCGCCGCCCACGTCCAGATGATGGATATGAATGCCTTCCGCTGCCAGACCGTCGATCAGCCGCAGCAGCTTGTCAGCCGCTTCCATAAAGGGATTCAATTCAGTGAGTTGCGAGCCGATATGGCAATCCACCCCGACGATCTCGATGTTCGCCATCGCGGCCGCCTTGCGATAGATGGCTGGCGCCAGCTCGATGGGAATGCCGAACTTGTTCTGCTTGAGGCCAGTGGAGATATAGGGGTGAGTACCGGCATCGATATCCGGATTGACCCGCACCGAGACGCGAGCTTTCTTGCCCATGCTGCCCGCCACCCGGTTGAGGCGCTCCAGCTCGGCTTCCGACTCCAGATTGAAGCAGAGGATCTCTTTATCCAGCGCGAGGCGCATCTCCGCTTCGCTCTTGGCCACGCCGGAGAAGACTACTTTGCCCGGATCACCGCCCGCCGCCAGCACCCGCGACAATTCGCCACCGGAGACAATGTCAAACCCCGAACCCAGACGGGCCAGCAGGTTGAGCAACGCCAGATTGGAGTTGGCCTTCACCGCATAGCAGATCAGATGGGGAATATCGCCAGCGGCCTTGTCGAAGGCGTGCCAGTGGCGCTCGAGGGTCGCACGGGAGTAGACGTAAAGCGGGGTACCGTACTGCTCGGCAAGCTGTTGCAGCGAGGTTTGCTCGGCCTGAAGCTGGCCGTCGGCGTCGTAGTTAAAGTGATCCAAGGGGGCGGTTCCTTCCTAGAATGGGTGCGGCATTAGTGCGGCGCGGCCTCGGTGGCAGCCTCAGTGGTCGCAGGCGGTGCTGCTTGCGGTGTACTCTGGCTCTGTAGCTGCTCGGGGGGCGGCATATAGAGCGGCCCCTTCAGACCGCACGCGGCCAACCCGAGGGACAGAAGAGTGGCAAGCAGACACTTGGTGAACTGGGTGATCATAATGGTTCGCTGCGAAAAAATTTTTGGCCCTCTATAATCGCACTCACATTGTTAAAAGCAACAGGATAAACCGATGAAGGATCACGAGTATCACGCCCTGACCGACGCCTTTTTCCAATATGTGGAAGACACGCTCGACGAGGGGTATCCGGATATCGACTGCGAACGCAGCGGCGGCGTATTGACCCTCTCTTTCGAGAACAAGACCAAGGTCATCATCAACAAGCAGGAGCCGCTGCACCAGATTTGGGTCGCCACCCGCGAGAACGGCTTCCACTTCGAACTGCAGGGTGACACCTGGATCGACAACCGCTTCGGCCACGAGCTCAAGGCGCTGCTGAGCCAATCCTGCACCGCCCAGGCGGGCGAAGATGTGGTGTTCCCATGATTGACCTGCACCCGCAGGGCGCCCGTCACGCGGTGATTTGGCTACACGGGCTGGGTGATTCCGGCGCCGGTCTCGCCCCGCTGGTGGATGCGCTGGATCTGCCCACCGACTTGCCAGTGCGTCACCTGCTGCCGGATGCCCCCGAGCGCCCCATCACCATCAATATGGGCTACAAGATGCGCGGCTGGTACGACATCAAGAGCTTCGAGGATCCCGCCGAGCGGGCAGTGGAGTCCCATGTCCGTGAATCGGCCGACCAGATTGCCGCATTGCTCGATCAGCTGGTGGCCGACGGGTTTGCCCCCGAGCATATCGTGCTGGCAGGTTTCTCTCAGGGCGGGGTAATTGCCTCCTTCACCGCGCTGCGCTATCAGGCACAGCTGGCGGGCCTGCTCTGCATGTCCACCTATCTGGCAGCCCCCGACAAATTGCTCGGCGAGATGAGCGAGGCTGCTCGCACCCTGCCCATCTGCTACATGCACGGCATCTACGACGATGTGGTGAGCCTGTCGCTCGGTTGGGATGCCAAGAACCGGCTGGAAAGCGCCGGGCTCGCCCCCGAGTGGCACGAGTACCCGATGCGTCACGAGATCTGCCGTCCGCAGCTCGGCGACATTCGCAGCTGGCTGCTGGCTCGTCTCGGCGCCTGAACAACCGCAAAAGCAAACGGCCTGTATCTGCAGGCCGTTTTTTATGGCGATTCCAACTGACGGATCAACCCACTTCCCGGGTGGGCGGCACCTGTTCACGCAGAGTCCCCTGACTGCGATAGGGGATCACATCCAGCTCGCCATTCACTTGTACTATCTCGTAGTACTGGGGCAGGTTGAAGTTGATGAACTGCCCATCATCGCTGAACCGCTCGTGATTGGAGGTATAGAAGCGGTTGACCCCGGCCACCAGCTCATCCTTGTTGCCGGCAAAGTGCTGGTAGATCTCCACCCGGTTCGCCTCATCGAGGATATAGATGTTGGTGCCCGCATCCCGGGTATCGAAGAAGAACTGCACCAACCCTTCGCTGGCGTAGGCATCGACGATGCTCGGCAGATGCTGGCTGTGGGTCTTGTCGAGCCGCAGCGGCAGGTGATCCAGCTTGTTGTGGGAGATGTGGCGGTAAAAATCGATGGCGTTCTCCAGCTTCTTCACCGACACCCCGCGCCGCTCGAAGAAGATGCCGTACTTCTCGCGGCCAAGGGCCATGGTCTTGACCAGCTGTTGCTTGTCGCGGGCAAGGCGCAGGTCGATACACTCCGCCACCAAAGTCTGGAAGCGGGAGCGCACCAGAGAGCGGAAGTGCTGGCTGTAGCAGAACACCTCGATCATCTCGGGGGCGGCGGCATCCTGATGCATCTTGCCGAGGATGGTGGTGAGGGCATCGACCACGGCTTCATCCCCCTGGAAGTGCAGGGTGCGGATCTCGCTCCAGGAGTTGCGATAGACCAGATCCACCGAACCGACCAGACACTCCTGATTGCGACCGAACGAGAAGACATCCACGGTATTAGCGTCAAATTCGATCACCTGACCTACCCAGTGACTGGTCGGGTCCATCTCCAGATTGAGGAAGATGGAGAGCTGACGGATCTCGCACGGCCGACTGAGGGCCAGGTTGGTGGCCAGCGGATACTTCTCGGGGAAGCAGCCGGAGAGATCGCGGCAGAACTGGTGCAGATTGTCGATGTGCAGATCCGAGCCCTGATTGAACAGGTGCACCCGCGACTGGGGTGTCAGCAGATCGTTGAAGTAGGCCCAGGAGACCAGCTTGCTGATGTAACCATTGAACTCCAGCGGCGCGCGGCCAATGATGTCCACCGGCTCCAGCGAATGTTTGTAGAGATACCAGCCGGCGCGGTTGAGGCGACCGTGAGGCACCTGCACGAAGCTGAGATCCGGCTCGCTCAGATCTGGCGCTATCTTGAGGTTCACCCGCTGCACCTTGCCCGGCAGGCTCTCGAACGCGGCGTAGAGTTTGCGCGACAGAATGCCGATATCTTCCGGGTTGATCGACTCGCTGATGTTGTTGCGGCGGGCGAACTGGATCAGGTTGCGGTAACTCTGCATCAGGGCTTCCAGCAGCTCGGCGTGAGCGATCTTCACCTCTTCGATCTTCCATTCGTGGCGATGATCGAGTTGATAGAGCTTGTCCTGACTCCAGCCCCAGTAGGAGACCAGCTGGTTCATCTGCTCGCGACGCCACTCGGGGGAGTGATCATCCTTGGGATGGCTGAGACCGTCGCACACCTTGAGGTAGAAGCAGCGGCGCACCAGATCGAGCCGCGCCATATCGCCGATGGACTTGAGGTAGTTGGTCACCTTGTCCAGCATCAGACAGTAGTTGTCGAGCCGGTAGTGCATCCCCTCGTTGTGCTGGAACCAGTCGCGACCAATCATCGACAGCAGGCGGGTATTGGGATACTCGTGCGAGTAGGCTTCCATCAGCACCGACTTGAGCACTGCCTTGTAGGGGGAGTCGATCCCCTTGTAGAGCTGCCACAGGGCGGAGCCGAAATACTCTTCGGCCGGAATACGGTCAAAACTGCCGAGATCGAGCCAGTCATCCTGCTTGAGCTGGCCGCTCTCGAACAGCTCGTTCACATACTCGTCGTAGTGATCATCACATTCGGTGGGCACCAGATACCAGATCAAGCGTTTGCCCGCGATACGCATGGCACTGCGGTAGAACTCGTCGAGCAACAGCAGGTGCTGGGCACTGCCGCAGCTTTCCCCCTGCATCTGGGAATCGTTGGTCTGGCGGAACTTGTCTTCCGGGATCAGGAAGAAGTTGAGATCGACCCCGCGCTGTTCGGCCCACTTGGAGAGTTGCTGGCACTTCAGCGCCAGCAGATCGAGCCGCTCCTGCGACAAACCGGCCACGTGGCAGACCCAGATATCGAGATCGGAGTGACAGCACTGGCCGATGGAGGAGGTGCTGCCCATGGAGTAGAGCCCCTGAATGGCTCGATCATGGGTTGCCAGACCACTCTGGCAGTTGGCGTTGCGGCAGAGGTCATCGATAAAGGCTTGCTGCTCGGCGGTGGCACTGAAGCTCCAGATGCCATGAGGGACATCACCGGAGACATAACCGGGCAGCAGGGGATGATTGAAGTGCAGCATGACAGGCAGCAGTTGGAATACCTGCTGCCCATAGCGACTCATGAGGCCTAACGCCCGTTGCGTCTTGAGACGGGTAATGTCGTCATAACGCGCAACCAGCGTATCGATGTGTTCCTGCAATGCCCTGCCTATCACCTAAGTGAAAATGACGCACCAAAAGGGGGATACGTCAAAAAAGTGTGATCATGTTAACAATGCAAACAGCGGTGGTAAACAAGCCTTCAGCTAAACGCCAGATTATTTCTGGTATGACCACATCAAGTATCAGGGGAAATCATTAAATTCCAATACATTCAATGAATTAATCAACACATCTTGCTTAATGAAAATCATTTTCAGCATGCATTTTTGAGCTTGGCCCCGCTTTTGCCGGCTCAGCCATGAAAGCCCGGGCAAAGGGTGGTAATATCGATTTCCTTCTAAAAATGAAACAACTGATTGATATGGCAGCCCGAACCCTGAAAATTGCCACTCGCAAGAGCCCGCTGGCCCTGTGGCAGGCCAACTTTGTCAAAGACCGGCTCGAAGCCCTGCACCCGCAGTTGCAGGTCGAACTGGTGCCCATGAGCACTCAGGGTGACAAGATCCTCGATACCCCGCTGGCCAAAGTGGGTGGCAAGGGGTTGTTCGTCAAGGAGCTGGAGACCGCCATGCTGGAAGGGCGGGCCGATATCGCCGTTCACTCCATGAAAGATGTGCCGGTGGAGTTCCCCGAGGGGCTCGGCCTGCACACCATCTGCGAGCGGGAAGATCCCCGTGATGCCTTCGTCTCCAACCGTTTCAAGGCCATTGCCGAACTGCCGCAAGGGGCCGTGGTCGGCACCTCCAGCCTGCGCCGCCAGTGCCAGCTGCGCGCCGCGCGCCCGGATCTGGTGATCCGCGACCTGCGTGGCAACGTCAACACTCGCCTCGCCAAGCTGGATGCCGGTGAATACGACGCCATCATCCTCGCCGCCGCCGGTCTGAAACGACTGGAGATGGCGCACCGCATCACCGCCTTTATCGAGCCGGAGCAGAGCCTGCCCGCCAACGGTCAGGGCGCCGTTGGTATCGAATGCCGCCTCGACGACGTTGAGCTGCACGCTCTGCTAGCGCCGCTGGAGCACGCCGAGACCCGCGCCCGGGTGCTGACCGAGCGCGCCATGAACCGCGCCCTGCAAGGAGGATGTCAGGTGCCTATCGGAGCCTACGCACTGGTCGAAGGCGAGCAGATCTGGCTGCGCGGTCTGGTGGGTAGCCCGGATGGCAGCCAGGTGATCCGTGACGAGATCCGCGGTCCGCTGGCCGATGGTGAGGCCCTCGGCGAGCAACTGGCCCAGCGCCTGCTGGCCGCCGGTGCCGACGAGATCCTGGCCGAGGTCTACCGCGCATGACCCCGCTGGTGGTGCGTCCGGCCGCCCAGGCCGCCGAGCTGGTGCAGTTGCTGCGCCAGCACGGCCATGCACCACTCTGCTGCTCGCTGCTGGAAACCGTGGCGGGCAGCGAACTCCCTCTCCTGCCCGACCTGCTGCGCAGTGCCGACGTGGTTATCGCCGTCAGCATCCATGCCGTTCATTTTGCACACGATTTTCTGTTGCAAACTGGTCAGACCTGGCCACATATTGAGTACTTTGCGGTGGGTCAGGCCAGCGCAGATGCGTTTGCAGCCATCGGCATCACGGCAAGCTGCCCGGATGACCCGCGCAGCGAAGGGCTGCTGGCCCTGCCCGCCCTGCAGCAGGTAGCAGGCAAACGGGTGCTGATCCTGCGCGGCAATGGCGGGCGGGATCTCATCGCCAGCACGCTGGCCTCACGCGGTGCTCTGGTGCACTATTGTGCGGCCTATGAGCGCCACTACCCCGAGCTGGACGGGGACACATTAACCCACCACTGGCAGGCAGCGGGGCTGGACAGCCTGCTCATTACCAGTGGTGAACTGCTGCAACGGCTGCTGGAGCTGGTTCCCGACCACCAGCGGCCCTGGCTTTTTGACCGCCTGCTGGTGGTCCCCAGCCCGCGCGTGGCCGAGATGGCCAGCGCAGCGGGCTTTATCCATATCACGATTGCCCAAGGTGCATCCAACCAGGCCCTGACGGCCGCACTGGAACTGAGGAAGATGGAATGACAGAACAACAAGAATCCCAGGTCAAACCCCAGCCGACCGCTGCGGTCAATGGCAGCAAGAGCCGCTCCGGTGCCGTACTGGGAGGGGTTGCCATCCTGCTGGCCCTTGGCCTGACCGGCGGTCTCTATCTGCACGGTCACAAGAATGCCGTGGCCCAGCAGGCTGAACTGGCCCAGCTCAAGCAGCAGCTGGCGAGCGCCCTGAGCAAGATCGACCAGACCAGCAGCAAGGATGCCGAGCAGCTGGCCGCACTGGATCAAACCCAGCAGCGCTTGCAGGGGGAGATGCAGGGTCTGCAGAACCGGGTACTGGATCTGAATGACAAGCGCCCCAACGACTGGATGCTGGCCGAATCCGAGTATCTGGTACGGATGGCGGGCCGCAAACTGTGGCTGGAGCATGACCTCGTCTCCGCCATCACCCTGCTCGGCAATGCCGACGAGCGGATCGCCGCCCTCAACGACCCCAGCCTGATGCCGATCCGCAAGGCACTGGCCGAAGATATCGCCAAGCTCAAGGGGATGCCGCGCATCGACCGCGAGGGGCTGACCCTCAAGCTGGCTGCGCTCTCCGACCAGATCGAGCTGCTGCCCCTCTCCACCATCAGCATGCCGGAAGCCAAGGCCGAGCCGGATCAGGCGGTCAGCACCAATCCCGACGAGTGGGAGAGCAACCTGAAGAAGAACTGGGTCAAGTTCACCGAGAACTTCGTCACCATCCGTCGCCGCGATGGCGCGGTCGAGGCGCTGCTCTCGCCGCAGCAGGAGATCTTCCTGCGTGAAAACCTCAAAACCAAGTTGTTGCAGGCCCAGCTCTCCGTCTATCGCGAGCAGCAGGCGCTCTACGAAGACAGCCTGGACAAGGCCCAACGCTGGCTGACCCAGTATTTCGACACCGACAACAGCGCCACCCGCTACATGCAGGGCGAGATCGACAAGCTCAAGGGTGAGCAGATCCAGATCGACTATCCGGCCCAGTTCAAGACCCAGACCATGCTGGAGCAGGTGCTGACCGAACGCCTGCAACGCATTCTGGCCAGCAGCTGAGGAGGGCACCATGATCCGTATAATCATTCTGGTTGCCGTGATGGTCGCAGGGCTGATCTTTGGCCCGCAAGCCTCCGGTAACAAGGGCTATGTGCTGATTGCTCTTGGCAATTACACCATCGAATCCTCCGTCACCAGCGCGGTGATCCTGGCCGTGCTGTTCTACGGCGCCCTGCTGATCGTCGAGTGGCTGCTGGGTCGGGTATTCGGCCTGCGCCGCAAGACCCTAGGCTGGTACGGCTCGCGCCGCCGCCGCAAGGCCAATCAACAGACCGTCGCCGCCACCCTAGCAATGGCCGAAGGGCACTACAGTCAGGCTGAAAAGCTGATGATCAAGGGGGCCAGCAACAGCGACACCCCGCTGCTCAACTACCTGAGCGCCGCCAAGGCGGCACAGGCCCGTGGTGACGACGCCCGCCGGGATCAATACCTGCAAAAAGCGCAGGAGGAGAACCCCAAGGCCGAGCTGGCGCTCACCCTGACCCAGACCCAGCTGCAGATCGAGCAGGGCCAGTACGATACCGCGCTGGCGATGCTGGAGTCGGTCTACGCCCTCAACCCGCGCCACCCCATGGTGCTGGATCAGCTGCGTCAGGTGCATCTGGCCCGTCAGGACTGGAGTGCCCTGTGCGACCTGATCCCGGCACTGCACAAGGTCGGCAAGCTGACCCCGAAACAGGAAGAAGATCTGCTGCAACAGGCTTGGTGTGGTCGTCTGCAACAGGCTGCCGGCAGCCTCGAGACCCTCAAAGCGGTATGGCAGGATCTGCCGCGCAAGCTGCGCCTTGAGCCAGAACTGCTGGCCTGCTACGGCGATCTGCTGCGCCAGCTGGGCGCCGACGGCGAAGCCGCCACCCTGTGGCAGGAAGCGCTGCGCAAACAGCCGATGCCACAGCTGCTGGCTCGCCTGCCCAAGCTGAAACTCGACAGCTACCAGCCGCTGCTGGCGCTGCTGCAAAAGCAGCAGGGGCAACCGGAAGTAGACACCGCACGGGCCCAGCTCTATCTGCTGGCAGGCCAACTGGATGATGCCCAGAAGCTGCTGGAGCAGGAGGTGGTGCGGTCGCCGAGCGCCGCTGCCTACCACGCCCTCGGCCAGCTGATGGACAAACGCCGCCTCACCAACAAGGCCAACGAGTACTATCGTCAGGCACTGGAGCTGGCGGGGATCTGATCCTCGGTGAACAGAAATGCAAGAGGCCGTATGATGCGGCCTCTTTTTTTATCGCTTCACCCTTCTCTCGTCAGGTGGTGAGCCGCTCCAGCTCGCCGATCAGCCAGATGGCCTCGGCGCGATGGCTGCCGCACACATCCATCATGGGGCGAAAACGGCCGCACACCGCTGGCCGCTCCGGTTGACCGAAGATCTTGCAGCCAAGGGCGCTATCGAGCTGGATACAGGGGACGCCAGCCGGTTTGCCATCTGGCATACCGGGTATGGCGCTGCTGATACTGGGGGCGATGCAACAGGCAGCGCAGCCGCTACGACACTCCATAGACTCCACTCCTTTGGGACGGTCTGAGCCACCATAGCCGAAGCGGCGGCACAAACGTAGCTGGCGCACAACAAAAAGCCCGACCGCACGGGCGATCGGGCTTCAGACAACACGGGAAGTTCAGCAAGCCATCATCACAGGATGATGTCGCGTACCACGCTGTCTTTGCGTTCCAGGTAATGGATCGACTTGATACGACGAATGGTACGGGATTTACCACGGATCAACAGAGTCTCGGTGGTCGCCATCACGCCATCGCTGGTGATGCCATCCAGCAGATCACCCTTGGTGATGCCGGTGGCGGAGAAGATGACGTTGTCATTCTTCGCCATGTCTTCCAGCTTGAGTACCTTGTTGACGTCGATACCGAGCGCTTCGCAGCGGGCAATTTCCTGCTCGCCCAGCGCACGCACTTCCGGGCTGTCGCCCTTGACGCGGTGACGCGGCACCAGACGGGCCTGCATGTCGCCATCCAGCGCGCGGATCACCGCAGCGGAGATCACCCCTTCCGGTGCGCCGCCGATGCCATACAGCATGTCGACTTCGCTGTCCGGCAGACAGGTGAGGATGGAGGCGGCAACGTCACCATCAGGAATGGCGAACACCCGCACGCCCAGACCCTGCATCTCCTTGATTGCCTTGTCATGACGCGGCTTGGCCAGGGTAATGACGGTCAGACGGGAGAGCGGCTTGCCCAGCGCCTTGGCCACAGCCTTGAGGTTCAGCTCGAGAGCCTGATCCAGGTCGATGGCGCCTTTGGCCTTGGGCCCGACGATCAGCTTTTCCATGTACATGTCAGGCGCTTTCAGGAAGGAACCCTTGTCGCCCACCGCCAGCACGGCCAGCGCGTTGGCCTGACCCATGGCAGTCATGCGGGTACCCTCGATGGGATCGACCGCGATATCCACCGCGTCGCCATGCCCGGTACCAACCTTCTCGCCAATATAGAGCATCGGCGCTTCATCAATTTCACCTTCGCCGATCACAATCTCACCATCGATCTCGATCTGGTTGAGAATGTGGCGCATAGCCGCTACGGCCGCCCCATCAGCGATATTCTTGTCACCACGTCCGAGCCACTTGTAGCCAGCCAGTGCAGCCGCTTCCGTCACTCGGGAAAACTCGATTGCCAGTTCACGTCTCATCGCATATCCAACCTATGGAGCTCGAAAACGGGCGGCATTCTACCACAAGGGCAAACCTTTGCGCACAAAAGTAGCCGCTGCGAGCAAGAATGTAGCCAATTCATCCAATTGCAACCCAATTGCCATCGACTCTTCATCCAACTGTCACCCCGCTGTCATCCCTGCTGCCTAGCATGACCCCGTTTTCAAAACAAAAGCTTGCAACACCACAAGGGATTAAGATGAAAAAGCTGACTGTAGTGGCACTGGCTCTCACCGCAGCCTTCCAGGCTCAAGCCGTTGAAGTGTACAAAAATGACACCTCCATGCTGGATCTCTATGGCCGTATCTACGCTGGCCACTTCTTTGGTGACAAGAAGGAACTGGATGCCAGCGGCAAACCGAAAAGCGAATACAGCGACAAACAGGGTGCCAACCAGTTTGTCCGTTTCGGCGCCAAGGCCGAGACCCAGATCCAGAGCGGTCTGAAGGCTCTGGCTCAGTACGAAGTACAGATGTATATCAATGACAGCGAGAAGACCATCAGCGAGAACTCCGACAACCTGCGCACCCGTCTGGCGTTCGCCGGTGTCGGCGCTGACTGGGGCACCGTGACCTTCGGTCGCCAGAAAGGGGCCCCGGGTTTCCTGGCCGACTGGACTGATGTTTCCCTCTCCGACGGCTACGGCAACGACGCGCTGGGCGCCAAGACCGACACCTTCGCCACCAACCGCGCCGGTTCCGTGCTGAAATACTCCGGCCTGTTCAATGGCTTCCAGCTCGACACCAGCTACAAGTTCGACGGTGGTGACACCGAAGAGACCACCAGCAAGGATAGCGACGCCGCCTACGGTGCTGCCGTGGCCTACACCTTCCCGTTTAACCTGTCTCTGGGTACCGCTTACAACGTCGGTATCCGCGACAAGAGTGGTGAAGAAGATGCCAAGCTGTGGCTGATCTCCGCCAAGTTCGACAACAAGGCCGCCTACGCCGCCCTGAGCTATGCCGATGGCAGCGACTTCCTGGCGACCGGCACCGATCACACCGGTTGGGAAGCCGCGCTGGGCTACAACTTCGAGAACGGCTTCGGTCTGATGGCCCTGTGGAACAAACAGGAGCAGGACAAGGCTGGCATCAAGAAAGACAACGTGGATTACTACACCCTGGGTGCCCAGTACAAATTCAACAAGAACCTGCGGGTGATTGGCGAATACCGCATCAACAATCTGGACAGCAAGGAGAGCGGCAAGCTCAACGTCAAGGATGACTTCCAGCTGGCTGCCCGCTACGACTTCTAATCGAGGTTTTGCGGATTCCCAAAGCGCGATGGCTTGCCATCGCGCTTTTTGCTGGGCGTCGTTCACGACCGGATAAAGTAGCCTAGGCTCAACAGTAGATGTATCGCCGGAGAGATGATCATGGTCAGGCTGCCTTTCGTCCTGCTGTTGCTGCTGGCTCTTCCCGCTCACGCCCTCTCTATCGCCATGGTGCTGTGGCGCGGTGAAACCGCAGCCGAAGCGGGCTTTCGGGCAGAGCTGACCCGTCTTGGCTATCAGGCCACCATCACCACCTATAACGCCGATCAGGATCGTACGGCGCTGGCAACCATGCTGCGCCAGCAGATGCTGCCGAAACTGGCCGAATACGACTACATCTACACCTTTGGCACCACCGCCACCACCATGACCAAGAGTCTGGTGGCCAACCGCAAACCTCTGATTTTCAATGTGGTCTCCGATCCGGTCGGGGCAGATATCCTCTCGGAAGATAAAGCCCAGAACAGCATGGTGGCCGGGGTAAGCAACATGGTGCCGATGGCGCTGCAACTGGCCAATGCCAGCGAGCATCTGGCCACCGGCAAACGGCTGTTGCTGCCCTTCAACCCGCGGGAGCAGAACACCCTGCTGGTGGCCGATATGTTGCTCAACGAGGCGAAACGCTATCAATGGCAGATGGTCACCTGGCGGATGGCCCCTGACCCACGGCGGCTGGACAACGAACTGAAGCGGCTGCAACAGGATGCCAAAAACGACATCGTCTTTCTGGCCGCAGACAGCTATCTGCTCTCCATCGCCCCCCGCCTGCTGAATGCACTCAACGCAGCAGCCATCCCTACCATCTGCAGTGCCGAGCTGTTCGTTGAACACGGCTGCAGCGTTGGCACCATCAGCAGCTACGAGGCGCTGGGCAAGATGGCCGCCGGGATCATCCATCGCCATCAGCAGGGAACAGAGTTGCAGGATATACCGCTGCAGACTGACCCCCATCCCAAACTGGTGCTGGGGCAGCTGGGTAACGCCACCACGCAGGAGGCAAGCCCCGAAAAGCCGAAGCCTTGATAAAGATCTCGGCCAGTCAGGCTCCGGGCGGGTATGCTGTTGACCCCCATCGCCCGAGAGCCTGCCCCCATGAGCACCACCGTCTTTTTTGCCGTCCTGCTGGCCGCCCTGCTTCACGCCAGCTGGAATGCGCTGGTCAAAATTGGCGAAGAGCGGCTGGTGGGGGTGTCACTGGTGGCGATCTTCTCCGGGCTTATCGCCGCCGTGGCGCTACTGCCAATGGGGCTTCCCTCCGTTGCAGAGCTGCCCTGGCTCGGCCTCTCAATTCTGCTCCATACCGGTTACTGCCTGTTTCTCAGCCATGCCTACAATCAGGGCGATTTTGGCCAGATCTATCCGCTGGCCCGTGGCAGTGCCCCGCTGCTTGCCATGGTGTTAAGTGCCATGTTGCTGGGGGACTACCCCGGCTACGGCGGCATCATCGGCGCCTGCGTGCTGATCATGGGGGTCTTGCTGATGGCCTGGCGAGGCGGGCAGCAGCGCCTTGACAGCAAAGCGGTTCGGGCGGCACTGATCACGGCCATGTTCACGGCGACCTATACCCTCTCGGATGGAGCCGGCGCCCGCGCAGGGGGTGAACCGGTACGCTACACCCTCTGGCTCTTTGCCTGTACCGGGCTGGCGATGCTGCTGGTGCTGATCGTCCACCAGAAACGCAACGCATGGCGCCAGATCCGTCAATATGCACTGGTTGGCGCTACCGGAGGTGCTATGTCACTGCTCGCCTACGGGATTGTTATCTGGGCCATGACCCAAGCCCCCATTGGCGTGGTCGCGGCTCTGCGCGAAAGCAGTGTGCTGTTTGCCATGCTGCTCTCGGTCTGGCTGCTGAAAGAGCCGCTCGGGCGCATACGGCTGACGGCGGCGGCCATTATTACCGGCGGCGTGCTGCTGACCCGGCTGGGAGGATAAGCGCTATCGCCATTGGGGCGCATTTATCAGGCAGGATGGCGTAATTCACTCCGCCAAATATGCCGAATACCAATAATGGAAATAAGTGTCGGCCCGGGCGTAAATGTTTACATCCGCAACGTATCAATTAACTGGCAGGTCTGTTTATTTCAACCACAGCTTCATTCGGGAAACTTACCTGCCCAGCAGCATTAATGATAAAATCGTTCACAGTTAATTTTCGGCAACGCTGACCAATACCGCGCATGGCACAGACCATGCCGCTCCGCCCATACATTCATTGACCGCCTGACGGGTAAGCCAGCCCGGTCAGAGATGACCCGATCGCGCCCGCCACAGCAGGATGGCATGGCGCTACCGCGTTATTAATGGGTCCGGTTTCGTCTGTTTAATTTTTGATTATTTTAAATCCAGCACCATCAGGGAGTTTTTAATATGTCAGCAAAAAAGCTGAAGTTGGGCGCCTTTATATTGATGATATTAACATCGGTATTTGGCGTCACTAATATCGGGATCGGTTTTTACCGAATGGGATATGCCGCCATTCCGATGTTCGTGATCGGCGGTCTGTTTTTCTTCATCCCGTTCATTTTGATGATGATTGAGTTTGGTACCGGTTTTCGCAAAGAGGCGGGCGGCATCTTTACCTGGATGCGCCACTCGGTCTCGACCCGATTCGCCTTTATCGGTCTGACCATGTGGTTCGCCTCCTACGTCATCTGGATGTTTGGCAAGGCGCTCTCCATGTGGGTGCCCCTCTCCTTCATGCTGTTTGGCCGCGACATCACCGTCATCCCGGTCACCCTGGGCACCGGCATCGACTTCGGCCCCTTTATTCTGGGAGTGGTCGCCATCGCGTTGGTTGCCACCGTCACCAAGCTCATCACCCTGGGTAGCGCCCGCTTCGCCAAAGTGGCGGCCATCGGCGGTCTCTCAGTGGTGGCACTCAACGTGTTGCTGCTGGTCGGCGGCGTCTTCACCTTCGCGGTGAGCGGCATGACTCTGCAGGAGCCCTTCACCCAGGCATCGCTGACGGCTTCTCCCAATGCCGCGTTCAACGACATCATCCCTTTCCTCGGCTTTATGGTATTCGCCATCTTCGCCTACGGCGGGGTCGAGGCGATGGCCGGGGTGGCTGACGAGCTGGAAGATCCCGAGCGCGACCTCAAGCGCGGCATCTTCCTCTCCGGCGCCTTCATCGTACTCTGCTACATCATCGGCTTTCTGGCGGTCGGCTCAATCATGCGCTGGAGCGACTTCCCGGCCGAGGGGATCACCTCTCTCTCCGCCCTCTTCATCATCATGCTGGAGCTGGGGCGCCATCTCGGTGGCGAGTGGCTGGGACAGGTATTCATGCGCTTTGCTGGCCTTGGCATGTTCCTGAGCTATCTGGGTGCCTTTATCGCCCTCTCCTACGCGCCACTGCGCCAGTTCATCACCGGCACCCCGAGTTACTTCTGGCCGGAGCGTTTCCAGCGCGAGAACGAGAATGGCGTGCGCATTGAAGCCCTCAAGGTGCAAGCCTGGGTGGTCTGTCTGTTCATTGCCGCCAAATCCATCTTTACCCTGATCAACCCGGAAGGGGCCGCCGCCCTATACGAGCTGATCATCACCATGACCAACGTCGGCATGACCCTGCCCTACATGTTCCTCATCTACGCCTGGTATCGCTATCGCAACAACCCGGCGCTGGGCAAGGACCTGATCTTCTTCAAGAGCTCGGGTTCCGTGCTGCTGGCTACCATCATCAGCCTGATCCTGGTCGCCTTCGGCAACGTCTTTACCGTGGTCGCCCCCTTTATCTCCGGCGATATCTCCACCGGCGTCTGGACCATCATTGGCCCGCTGCTGTTCGTGGTGATCGCCATGCGCTTCAAGATAAAGCAGGAAGATGCCCACTAAACGGTAAGCAATGCTCCATGCCAATCGGGACCGTTCTGGTCCCGATTTTTTTAGCGCCGGCTTCCGCTCATCATCACGGCCAGTCCATAGTTTTAATGCAAAAAAAAGACTCCATGGAGACCTCTTTTACGCACTCCTCGCCGTCAGAGCACGCTCAACGCCGTAAATTATCAATATCAAGGTGAGAATGATTGTGAAGCGCCAGTTCACGACATATAACTTAGCGAGATATCCCTGTATTTCGTCCGGTAGAGCTGATCATGATGATGCGTTCCCTCCTTCCCCTGTTGCTTGGCGCAGTAATGCTGCCGGCCACTATGGACAGTGCCCATGCCAACCCCTTTTCCGCCAGCAGCAAGAGCAGCAGCGGCTTTCTCGAGCGACGGGATGTGCCTAACCTCAGCTCGGCTGCCTTCGTGGTGGCCAACCACAGAACCGGCGAGGTGATCTCCGAGCGCAACGGCAACCGGGTAATGCCCATCGCCTCACTCACCAAGCTGATGACGGCACTGGTGGTGCTGGATGCCAACCTGCGTCTCAACGAAATGCTCACCGTGACCAATGCCGACATCGACCGCATCAAGGGAACCGGCTCGCGCCTGGCCATAGGTTCCAGGCTCAGTCGCGCCGAAATGCTCCATATCGCCCTGATGTCCTCTGAAAACCGTGCCGCCTCGGCGCTGGCCCGCCACTATCCCGGCGGCCAGCGTGCCTTCGTCGAGGCGATGAATGCCAAAGCCCGCATGCTGGGGATGTGGAATACCCGCTACGCCGACAGCACAGGGCTCAACCCACGCAATGTCTCCACCGCGCAGGATCTCGCCAAACTCGCCGCCGCAGCGGCCTCCTATCCGCTGATCCGCCAGTACTCCACTGACGAGCAGAGTTATGTGCGCACCAACAAGCGTCAGCTGCACTACCTCAACTCCAACCGGTTGATCCGCGAAGGGCAATGGGAGTTCACCCTCTCCAAGACCGGCTATATCCGCGAAGCGGGCCGCTGTCTGGTGCTGGGTACCAAGGTCAATCGTGAGCCGGTGATCATGGTGTTGCTCAATGCCGAGACCACCAACGATCGGGTCGCCGACGCCAAGCGGATCAAAACCTGGCTGGAGAGCTCGGGCAGAACCACCCTGGCCGCCAACCAGAGCAGCATGCTGACTCACCAGTAAGCTCGAGATCCCCAACCAAGCGAGGCACCTGCCTCGCTTTTTTTATCTGCATGAGCGCGCCCAAAAAATGGGATCCAGTTCCCGCTACAGGTAACACCTTCCGCCATCCCGTTACAAAACGTAACTACTCAACAGCGTGATTCACACCAATAGAATCAATTGGTTGTAAGTTTTCGGCAAGAATTTTAGCGTGCCATCACAACCCCTGTAACGACGAGCCACCATGCGTATTCCCAGTATCGAGTGCGGGCGGGTACTGGCCATTCTGGCCGTGATGACCATTCACGTATCCCCCTTCGCCAATCCGTTCAATCCCGCCCTGTGGGGAAGTGGATCCTGGCTCTGGCTGAGCGGCACCATCAACCAGTTATGCCGCTTTGCCGTGCCGCTGTTTTTCCTCTGTGCCGGTTACTTTCTGCAGCCGAGACTGAGCCGCGAAGCGCCGCTGACCGTTGCCTGGCGCTACTGCCACCCCTTGCTGCTGCTCTGGCTGGTATGGAGTCTGGTCTACCTGCTGGTGCCGTTCAATCCGCTGGATGCCGTGCAGCAAGGCTATCTGGCCTCCCTGCGCGGGCAGTGGCAATTCCAGCTCGGCGACCCCCTCAATGGCTGGCTGGTGGGCGGCATGATCCACCTCTGGTTCCTGCCAGCCCTGATCATGGCGGTGACCCTGCTGGCACTCTGCTACCGGCTTGGCAGACCAGCGCTCGCCCTCTGGCTGGGTCTTGGCCTCTACCTGCTGGCGCTGCTGGGGGGCTCCTATGCCAAGCCGCTGCTGGGTGCCGAGTGGCCACTGCTCACCCGTAACGGCCCCTTCTTCTCCCTGCTGTTTGTGGCGCTTGGTGCCCTGCTGCGCCAGCGTCAGTGGCAGCCCAATGCCCGCACCGGCTGGCAATTGCTGCTGGCGGGCGTGGCGCTCTATGGCTGTGAAGCCTTGGCGCTGCAGCATTTTTCCGCAGTACCGCTCACCCGCCACGACTTCCTGCTCGGCTCCCTTCCCTGGGCTATCGGCCTGTTTGGCCTGCTGCTGGCCAACCCCGAGTGGGGCAAAGGCAGCTGGCTTGAACGTCAGGCCCCCAAAGTGCTCGGGATCTACTGCCTGCACATGATGCTGGTGGTCTGGCTCTTCGTGTTTGGCCCGCAGGGCGCATCCATCCCGTGGGAGATTGCCAAGGTGCCGCTGCTGCTGGGATCGTCTCTGCTGGCCTATCGCCTGCTGGCGGCCCTGCCCCTCACCCGCCGACTGCTGCGTTCCCACTGAACCCTCCATCCGGCCCGTCCTATCGGGCCGGATGCCTCTTCACGTTTTGTCCCTTTCTCTTCCGCTACGCCCTTTTCCCTTGCTTCGTTCGCGCGGTTTGCTGCAATGGCTCTGCTTTTCAGCCGAGCTCCCCCGACCGCACAACCAGTCCCCAATGCTCCCCTCCATTTTCACCTTGCCAGACAAATGAAAATCAATATCATTGGCATCCCGCTTTGGCGGGTCAGGCTAATTATAATTAAATCAATATGTTCGAGCCGTCAGGTCGACATCCAAAGAGTCAATATTGAATATGCAGCACCCTCACTTTCGCAGAACGCTGGTCTCGCTGGCACTGCTGGGCACCGGCTTCACTGCCCAAGCCGCCGATGAAACCATGACAGTGGTTGGCAAACGCTCCCAACATCAGGAAGTTGCCACCGCAACCCGTACCAATACGCCAGCCAAGCTGGTTCCCCAGACCATCGACAGCGTCAAGGTCAGCGAGCTGACCGCCTTCGGCCAACCGACGCTGAGCGAAGCCCTGAGCGGTATTCCCGGGGTCAACGCCAGCGGTGACACCCGCTTCGATGGGGTCAATATCCGCGGCTTCAGCGCCAGCAACGACTTCTATCTCGACGGGTTCCGCGACGACATGCAGTACACCCGGGATCTCGGCAACATAGAGCGGGTGGAAGTGCTCAAGGGCCCGGCTGCCGTGCTCTACGGCCGCGGCAGCACGGGGGGCATCGTCAACCGGGTCAGCAAGAAGCCGCAAAAAGGGCAGGAGTCCAGCGTCACCGCCCGGGTCGGCAGCTTTGACAGTCAGCGACTGGCCGCCGACCTCAATGGCGAGGCGAGTGAGCAGGTGCAACTGCGCCTCAACATGGCACAAGAGGACAAAAATAGCTTCCGCAACGGCGTGAAGAGCAAGCGTACCCTGCTGGCCCCTTCCGCCAACTGGGAGATCAGCGACAACCTCAACTGGCTGGTGCAGTACGAGCGCAACGAACATGACCGCACCCCGGATCGCGGCATTCCCGGGGTCAATGGCCGTCCGGCCGATGTGCCGCGAGAGTATGTCTACAGCGACACCAGCCGTGACTTCATCGATGACGTGGCGCAATCCACCCGCTCCCGCCTCTCCTGGGATATCAACGATCAGTGGCAGTTGCGCCAGCAGCTCGGGTACTCCACCCTCGACAGCCAGTTTGACAACACCTATGTCACCAGCGTCAAAGGGGATCAGGTGACCCGCTCCCGCTGGCAGCAGGATCTGAAAGCGAAGAACCTGATTAGCAACACCGAGGCAGAAGGTCTGTTCCAGACCGGCCCGGTGGAACATCGCCTGCTGGTTGGCTTCGAGCAGAACTGGCAGGAGCGCACACCCAAGCTCTACCAAAATGCCACCGCCATCCCGTCCGGCAATCTCTACGATCCGGGCTCGCTGCCCACCTACAATGGCGCCATGAAGCTCTCCAGCGACGCCAAACACAAGGTGCGCGGCAATGGCCTCTATCTGCAGGATCAGCTCAGCCTGGGTGACTGGCATCTGGTTGGCGGGCTGCGCCGTGACGACTTCACCGTCACCAGTCGCCGCTACGACCTCAACAAGGAGGAGAGCGTCTCGGTCAACAGCCTGAGCCCGCGCCTCGGTCTGGTGTGGAATCCCCTCGAGGATCACGCCTTCTACACCTCCTACAGCAAGACCTTCACTCCGGTGGGTGGCGAGCTGATCGGCATCACCCCGGGTGACAAGAACAACGGGCTGGAACCCCAGCACACCCGCCTCTACGAGGGGGGGGTGAAGAGTGACTGGCTGAACGGCAAGCTGGCGACCACTCTCTCCCTCTATCGACTGGAGATGTACAACAAGCGCACCAAGGACCCGCTGGATCCCACCAAGGTGATCCTTACCGGCCTGCAACGTACCGAAGGGATCGAGCTGAGCGCCCGTGCCGAGCTGACCGACGAGATCTATCTGCGTGGCGGCTTCGCCATTCAGGATGCGGAGCAGGTCAAGGCGGATGCGGATCTGCAGGGCAAGCGCCCGATGAACGTCTCCCGTCAGAATGGCCAGCTCTATCTCGGCTACAAGAGTGGCGAGCAGGGCTGGTTCGGCGAAACCGGCGTGACGGCAGTGGGCGATCGCTTTGCCGACAACGCCAACACCACCACACTGCCCGGTTACGCCCGCTTCGATGCGCGCGCCGGTTATCGCTGGCAACAGTGGGAAGCCGAGCTGAGCGCCGAAAACCTGACCGATCACGAGTACTTTGTCAGCGCCACCAGTGCCACCCAGATCATGCCGGGCACGCCCCGTCAGCTGAGTCTGACCGGAACCTACCGTTTCTGATCTCTGTGACAACCACCCCGACTGGCCAGCCCTTGCTGGCCAGTTTTTTTATGAAGCAACCACGATGAAACGCAGAAGAGTTCCCCTTCACAACAACAAATGGGTACGCCGCCTCCATGCCTGGGCCGGCTTTTTTACTCTCGCCCTGATGCTGATGTACGGCATCACCGGTCTCTGGCTGCAACACCGTGCCGTGTTGCCCATTCCCGGCCCCCACACCGACAAATCGAGTGAAGAGATAGTACTGGAGGCGCCACTCGCCAGCCCGGAGCAGCTGAAAAGCCTGCTGCAACAGCGCTATCCCGATACCTTTGCCGACGGGCGAACCATGATCACCCCGGCCCAGACCCTGCCC